>NZ_JBDOQT010000002.1:600000-770960 GCF_039839785.1 Pelagibius sp. CAU 1746 | reverse complement strand
CGAATTTGCCGACAGGCGGCGTCAAGCCGCTCGACCGTATTGCCGATACGCTCTTCGCGTCTTTCCTTGCCTGTCGGCAAATTCGCCTCCGTGACGCCCGCCATAGCCTGAGAATTCCGGGCTACATGCCGTGGCTGACGCGTCGCTCGTTGCTGCGCATCAGGTTGCGGTAGCGCGCCAGGGCCCAGAGCGGGAAGTAGGCGCTGTAGCCGTGGTACTTCAGGTAGAAGACCCGCGGGAAACCGTTGCCGGTCCAGTAGTCCTCGGCCCAGCGTGCGCCCTCGCGCGGCAGGCCCTGCAGGTAGGCGACGCCGCGCTTGACGGCATCGCTCTCCACCTCGCCGGCGGCCATCAGGCCGAGCAGCGCCCAGGCGGTCTGCGAGGCGGTCGAGGCCTTTGCCTCGTCGCGCCGCTCCAGCCAGTAGGTCGCGCAGTCCTCGCCCCAGCCGCCGTCCGGCTGCTGGCGGTCCTTCAGCCAGTTCACGGCCTTGCGCACGTAGGGCGCCTGCATGTCCTCGCCGCAGGCATTGAGGGCGCAGAGCACCGACCAGGTGCCATAGACGTAGTTGACACCCCAGCGCCCGTACCAGGAGCCGTCTTCTTCCTGCTCGCGGCGCACGTAGTCCAGGCCGCGGCGCACCACGGTGTTGTCGCGCCCGTAGCCGAGCTGCGCCAGCATGGAAAGGCAGCGCGCCGAAACGTCCACCGTCGGCGGGTCCAGCAGGGCGCCGTGGTCGGCGAAGGGGATGTGGTTCAGGTATTCGAAGGCGTTGTCCGCGTCGAAGGCGCCCCAGCCGCCGTTCTTGCTCTGCATGGCGATGACCCACTTGGCGGCGCGTTCCATCGCCCCTTTGCTGGCCTCGGAGCCGGCACGGTCCATCGCCATGACCACCACCGCCGTGTCGTCCACGTCGGGATAGTGGGCGTTGTTGTACTGGAAGGGCCAGCCGCCGACCGGCGCCTCGGCGCGGCGCCAGGCCCAGTCGCCGCGCACCTCGGTGATCTCGCGCTCCAGCAGCCAGTCGAAGGCGCGGGTGAAGGTGTCGCTGCCGCCCGGCTCGCCGGCTTCCAGCATCGCGTGGGCGGCCAGGCAGGTGTCCCAGATCGGCGACAGGCAGGGCTGGCAGGTGACGCTGCCGTCGCGGCGGTGGAACAGCAGGCGGTCGATGGCCTCGCGGGTCAGGCTGTAGTCCCGGTCGTTCCAGTCATAGCCCAGCGCGTGAAAGGCCATGGCGGCATTGGCCATGGCCGGGAAGATACCGCCCAGGCCGTCCTCGCCGTTCAGGCGCTCCTTGACGAACTCCATGGCCGCGTGGATCGCCTTCTGGCGCTTGGCGCGTGGGCGCAGCGGGTCGCTGAGGCGCAGCACCCGGTCGATGCCGGCGAAGATCGCGCCCAGGGGACTTCCGGTCGCGTTCATCTGGTAGTGCGCGTGCTCGGGCGCTTCGACGAAGAGCTCGCGGATATCGACGCCGCGCGGGTTCGCCGCCTCCGGCTTCTTGTCCATGACGATGAGCAGCGGCGCGATCACCGTGCGCGACCAGTAGGACACCTTCGACAGGTGGAAGGGGAACCAGCGCGGCAGCAGCATGATCTCGACCGGCATTTCCGGCACCGCGCGCCAGGGCACCTGGCCGAAGAGGGCCAGGGCGATCCGGGTGAAGACGTTGGATTGCGCGGCGCCGCCGACGGCCAGGATGGCCGTGCGGGCACGCAGCATGTGCGGCGCTTCGGGGTCGTCGCCGGCCAGCTTCAGGGCGAAGTAGGCCTTCACGCTGGCGGAGATGTCCAGATCCCCGTCGTGAAACAACGGCCAGCCGCCGTGCGCGCCTTGGATGGCGCGCAGATGCTTGGCCAGTTTGGGCTCGAGCTCGCGGAACTTCGGGGTATCGACCTGCCCCAGGAAGTGCTGCAGGAAGATGTACTCTGCGGGGATGGTGGCGTCGGCCTCCAGCTCGAAGAGCCAATGGCCGTCCGGGCGCTGCTCCGCCTGCAGCGCGGCCCGCATCTCGCCGACAAGGGCGTCGACGGCGTCGAGGTCGGGCAAGGGCGCGGGCTGACAGGGTGTACAGGGGCGCGCGGCGGGGGCGTTGGGGTCTCTGGCGACGGTACTGCTGGTCATCTCGGTCTCAGGCGCTCGGCCTCATGCAATGGATCCCAATTCCCTGTCGACTCCCCGAAGCTGTCTTTGTTCCCCCCGGCCGCCTGCGAATCAGCGGCCCTTAATGGGAATTCTGACCAAGGGTGGGGCCCCTGGCAAGCCCCAGGCGCGGCGGGCGTCACGGCGTCACGAGCAACCGGGCGGCGGCGGCGCCGGAGCGCACCGCCGATTCGATGGTCGCGGGATAGCCGGTATCGGTCCAGTCGCCGGCCAGCGCCAGGTTGGTCCAGCGGGTGCGCGGGCCGGGCCGCAGCTTCAAGGCCGCCGGGGTCTGGGCCAGGGTGGCCCGCTTTTCCTTGATGATGCGGATCACCGGCGCGGCCTGCGGGTCCAGGCCCGGGGACAGGTCCGGGGACAGGCCGAGGGCTTGGGCGGTGTCGCGCCACAGCAGCGCCGCGACCTCCTCGGCCGGGCGCTCGGCCAGCTCCTCGGCGGCGCTGGCCGTCAGGCTCACCACGTCGCCGCGCAGGAACAGCCAGTCGGTGGCGCCGCCCACCAGGCCCAGGATCGGCAGGTCGGGCGCCAGCCGGCGGCGCGGCGTGGCGCCTTCGGGCAGGCGGATATGAGCGTTGACGATCGGCCTGGCGTCGCGCGGCGCCTGCAGGCCGGGCAGCAGGTCGGCGGCACCCGCCGGCGGCAGCGCGATCACCACGGTTTCACCCGGGGCGACCGCCACCCGCTGTTCGCCGAAGTCCAGCGCGGCGACGCGCTCGCCCTCGAAGCTCAGGGCGCGCAGGCGCCGGCCGAAGGCGATTTTGCCGCCCTGCGCGCGGATGGCCGCCAGGGCCGGGTCGACGAAGGTCTGGCTGAGGCCCTGCTTGGCGATAAAAGGGCGGCAGGCGGCGGCGCCCTTGGCGAAGGATTCCCGCACCACCATCCACAGCAGCCGGGCGGAGGCCTCCCGCGGATGGGTATTGAGCGCCGCAATGGTCAGCGGCACCCAGAAACGCTCCCACAGAGGGCCGCGGTCGCCGAGACAGTCGGCGACGGTGTCGTCCGCGCCGGCGAAGGCCAACTTCCAGGCCGCGAGGTAATCGCCGGCCGCGGTGCCGGGGATGCGCTTGGCGGCGCTGAAGATCCACCAGGGGATGGGGCCGCTGCTGGGCGCGACGGTCCAGCTTTCGCCGCTGGCAAGGTCGAGAAAGGGAAAGGCGGTGCGGGCCGGCTGCGCCAGGGTGTCGCTGGCGCCGATCTCCGCAACGAAATCCAGCGCAGCGGTGTTGGCTGCCAGCAGCAGGTGATTACCGTTGTCGATGCTGCGCTCCAGCTTGGCGTCGACGTAGGAGCGGCAGCGCCCGCCGGCTTGAGCGGCGGCTTCGTAGAGCGTGACCGGGCGGCCCAGTTTGCCCAGCCGCAGGGCCGCCGACAGCCCGGCAAGACCGGCGCCGACGACGTGCACGCGCCCCGGAGAAGGGCGATCGCGGGAGATGGGTCCGTTCATGACCTAGAAGCAGCTCCTCAAGGCGATCCAGAGCTTCTCCGCCTTGGGCAGGCTGACCCGCGCCGTGACGTCCCGCCAGTCGTCCCGCTCCAGGCGGGTCAGCAGGCGGCGGTAGATCGCCAGCATGATGCGGGCCGGACGCATGGGGCCGCGGGCGCAGCGGAGCATGAGGCGCTCGGCCTCCGCGAAGCGTTCTTCGGCCAGGGCGGCAAGGTCGCGGCAGGCCGCCGGCAGGCGCGGGTCGGCCAGCACCGTCATGGGGTCGGTCGAGTCGATGCCGTGGCGTTGCAGCAGCTCGCGCGGCAGATAGAGGCGGCCGCGCCGGGCGTCCTCGGCCAGGTCGCGCAGGATATTGGTGAACTGCAGGGCGTCGCCCTCGGCCAGCGCCAGCTCGCGCGCTTCCGGCTCCGTGGCGCCGAAGGCGTGCACCGACAGCACTCCCACCGCTCCGGCGACGCGGCGGCAGTAGAGGCGGAAGTCGGCCAGGCTGGGCGCGCGGATATCCTCGCGGGCGTCCATCTCCATGCCGTCGATGATGGCCAGGAATTCGTCCTTGGGCAGGCCGTAGTCGCGCAGCGGCCGCAGCAGCGCCTTGGCCGTGGGGCGGCTTGGCGCACCGGCATAGAGGCGTTCGATCTCCTCGCGCCAGGCGGCGAGCGCTTGCTGTTTTTGCGCCAGCGTGCCGTCCTCGTCGGCGATGTCGTCGACCTCGCGGCAGAAGGCGTAGATGGCGTACATGGCCTCGCGGCGCGGGCGCGGCAGCAGGCGCATGCCCCACAGGAAGGAGGAGTCGGAGCGGGTCGCCACCTCGCGCACGTGAGCCTGCGCGGTTTCGATCGTCGCCGCGGTCGTCATGCCTGCGCCCTCATCCGCCGCTCATCCCCGTTGATCTGCCGGCTGATGGCGTCCGAAGAGGCGCGCGAACTGTACGCCCAGCACGCCCTTGAGGCCGCAGACAATGAAGTCGGCGCGGCTGAGGGCGACGCGCCCGGCCAGGGGATCGCCTCGGCGCAGCAGGACCGTCAGCCGCCTGGCCAGTTGCACGATGACCGCCGATTCCATGGCCAGGCGCGCGCAGCGCAGCCGGCCCGGCAGGGTCTCGGCGTCCTCCAGCAGGACATCGACCCCGTCCAGGCAGCGGTCCAGCAGCCGGCGGAAACCGGCCGGGCTTGCCGTCAAGTCCAGCACCGTGACGTCCAGGCCCTCGGCGGCCAGCCAGTCGCCGGGCAGGTAGACCCGGTCGAGCTCGTGGTAGTCGTCTTGGCAGTCCTGCAGGTGATTGAGGATCTGCAGGGCGGTGCAGAGCGCGTCGGAGGCGCCGTAGCCCGCCGGGTCCTCGCCGTGCAGGTCCAGCAGGTAGCGGCCGACCGGATTGGCCGAGAGCCGGCAATAGCCGAGCAGCTCGCCCCAGTCGGCGTAGCGTCCCTTCACTGCGTCTTGCTTGAAGGCGGCGACGAGGTCCGTGCCGCGCGCCGCCGTGACCTTTGTTGCGGCCAGGCTCTCGCGCAGGCGCGCCGCCTTTTCCAGGCCGGGCCGCGGTGAGGCGGCGGAGCAGGCCGCGGGGTCGGTGAGTTCCGCCTCGAAGGCGGAGAGGCGGGCGATCTTGTCCTCGGGCGCGAGATCCGGGTTGTCGGCGATGTCGTCGATGGCGCGGGCGAAGGCATAGTAGGTCGCGACATGCGGGCGCAGCGCCGCCGGCAGCAGCCAGGAGCCGACGGGGAAGTTCTCGTCCGCCGCGCCCTTGCCCGACGGTGTCTCGACTCCCGCGGTGTTTTCGCCTGTGTCAGTCATCAGCCTCAATCATAGACGGGCAGGGACGGGTGAGCCAAAGGTGCCGGGGTCTAACCCGCGTGGCGGCCCTGGACGCGGCCCTTCCACTGGCCGCCGACGCCGCGCCAGTGACGCCAGGCCGAATCGAACGTCATGGCGCTGTATAGGCCAGCGGCCAGCGGCAGCAAAGGCGCAATCCACCAGGGCTGGCGGTAGAGCCGGAGCGTCGGCAGCAGAGAGAGGCTCATCAGCAGCCAGGTCAAGCCGGCGAGGAGCGCCGTCCAGGGCTGCTGGTGCCAGGGCGCGGCGAGCAGCAGCAGCGGCGGCGCCAGGTAGGTGAGCGCCATGCCGGCCAGCGTGCCGGCGAGCAGCAGCGGGGAGTGGTGAAGCTGGGTGTAGGCGGTGCGCGCCACCATGTTCCAGATCGCCCCCAGTCCGCTGTAGGGGCGGATCGAACGGGCGCCCTCCGCCAGGCCCAGCCAGATGCCGCCGCTTTCCGGTGGGCGGCTGGCCTTCACCGCGGCGGCGAGGGAGCAGTCGTCGATCAGGGCGTCGCGGATCGCCGCCACACCGCCGACGCGCTGCAGGGCCGCGCGGCGCAGCAGGATGCAGCCGCCCGCCGCCGCCGCGGTCTTCGCCCCGGGATCCTTCACCCAGGCGAAGGGATAGAGCTTCTGGAAGAAGTAGATGAAGGGGGGAATCAGCAGGCGCTCCCAAAAACTCTGGCAGGTCAGCGCGACCATGAGGGAGACCATGTCGCGCCGCTCGGCCTCCGCCTTGGCGACCAGGCGGCGCAGCGTATCCGGCGGCTGGTGGATGTCGGCGTCGCTGAACCACAGGAAGTCGCTCGCCGCCCCGGCGGCCTGAGCTCCCTGCTGCAGGGCCCAGAGTTTCCCGGTCCAACCCGGTGGCAGGGCCTCGGCGCGCAGCAGCTCGAAACGCTCGGGATGGCGGCTGCGCGCCGCCGCCGCGCGGGCGAGGGCCGCCGTGTCGTCGTCGCTGTGGTCGTCGACCAGCAGCACCGTCAGGCTGCCGGGATAGTCCTGCTCCAGCAGCGAGGTCAGGCTCTCGGCGATGACCTCGGCCTCGTTACGCGCCGGCACGACGGCGGTGACGGCGGGCCAGGCGCCGCCCGGCCGGGAGTCCTGCGGCTCCGGGGCAGGGGTCAGCCGTTCGGCCGAGCGCCAGAACCCGCCGCGCAGGCTCAGCAGGTAGATCCAGATCAGCAGGGAAAGCGCGGCGATCCCGAGGAGCATCGAGGGCTCCGGAAAAGTCGAAAGCACGGTTTGCGGGTTCCTTTCGCAGCCGCCTTCGGTTGGTCCGCTGGCGGCGCGGACCCGGCGGCTACTTGTCCTTCTTCTCTCGGCGCGAGTTTACATTGAGAGACATGAGGCGATCCAGCGACCTTCCGTCGCTCGACAGCGGCAGGCAGAGGGCTTCGACATCGATCAAGGTGCGCCGCTTGCTCCCGGTTTCGGGCCAATAGGCATAGGTCGGAGTGGCGTGAACCACGCAGAAGTCGAAGAGCTGCTTGGAACGCTGGCGCACCAGTTCCG
Source organism: Pelagibius sp. CAU 1746 (assembly GCF_039839785.1). Classification (NCBI taxonomy): domain Bacteria; kingdom Pseudomonadati; phylum Pseudomonadota; class Alphaproteobacteria; order Rhodospirillales; family Rhodovibrionaceae; genus Pelagibius; species Pelagibius sp. CAU 1746. The sequence continues at coordinate 764,032 of NZ_JBDOQT010000002.1, read as the reverse complement.
GCACTTTGGCTTCCGAAGAGCGGCGTCCCGTCTGCTCGCCATAGGAGTCGACGAGTTTCTGACCGAAAAGGCGCAGGAAGTAGTCCTGGCCGCCGTCGATGACGTCGACCATGAGCATGTGGGGCCACAGCGTTACGAATCTCTCCGGCACCAGGTCGCCGCGCCGGGGAAAGGGTGCGTCGCCCTTGATTTCCAGCCAATACGCCATGGCTTCCGCCAGCACGGGCGAAACGAACTCGAAGTCCGCCGTGACCCGCAGCGGGCCCACGGCCTGGTTCGCTGCCCTTCTGTGACTCACCCGATGCATGTCGCCCTTGGAAACTCCCGGCTCACATAGCTGCGGACATCGCTCCGCAGGTCGTCCCACGGCGACCTGTTCGAAGCTGAAATTTCCTTGAGGCACGACAAGAGTTCTTGCCGCGGGGCACTGCATAGGTCGGCTGTCGGCAGCGGGGTCGGGCGGGAGCCTTCACGGCAAGGCGGTGTCATGAATGCGTCCTGACTTTCCCGGAACGGCCGGCCGGAAGACAGGATACCGCTCTGTCGAGGGGAGCGGTCGCGCCGCGAAGAGGGCTGCCAGGGACGCGCTGCTTGACCCGGCAGGCAGGCGGCTCCGCGCCCAGGGGTTTGTTTTGGGGTTCGTCAAGGCTGTCTGCGAATGGCATGTACGTCGTCCCCGCGCCCTTCGTCTCCCAAGCGGAGATGTTCCGGGTCGGGCTCTCCCCCTGGTTGCGACTCCTCGTGGAAGAGTCCCCAACCTCTCCCACGCACAGGTTAGCATCCCGATGAATTGATTATAAGCCTTTTGCGAGGGTGTTGCAGCGATCCATGAAAAGCCGCTTCGCTTTTCCCGCCGGCCAAGGCTTCAACGCGATGCCGTCGAAGCGCTTGTGATGGCCGAAGAGGCGGCGCGCCTCGCTGGGTGAGAAACCGGCGAGCTGCGTCGCTTCCAGATAGGCGGCGATCCGGTCCGCGCGCTTGATCAGCGTCTTCAAATCCTCCGGCTCTTGCGCCGGCAGGCCGAAGCGCAGGCGCACCGCGGTCATGAGCCGGGCCTCCAGGGCCTTGTAGTCGACCCCGACGGCGGACTTGAAGGGAGTGATGAGATCGCCGATGACGTATTCCGCGGCATCGTGCAGCACCGCCGAGAGGTGCCCGGCGGCGTCCAGCTTCGGGCGCAGGCCTCCGGCGATGTCGTCCACCAGCAGGCTGTGTTGCGCCACCGAGAAGGCCGAATCGCCGCTGGTCTGGCCGTTCCAGCGGGCCACGCGGGCCAGGCCATGTGCGATGTCTTCGATCTCGATGTCGAGGGGCGATGGGTCCAGCAGGTCGAGGCGCCGGCCGGAGAGCATGCGTTGCCAAGCCCGGTTCACGTCCTTCATGCCCGCCTGTTTCCCTTCGCTGTGGCACAGCGGCGACTCGCCGCGCTCGCCGCCGGCGACTAGGCATAGGCAGACGCGCCGCCCGAGGCAAGCGGTCAGGCGGCGCGGCGGCGGTGAGGGGGCGGGGAGAGGCGGTCAACCGCCGTTGGCGCGCAGCCCGTCCAGCAACTCCGAGAGATTCCCGTCCAGCTCCGCTGTGTGGCGGCTGACGAGGGCCGAGGCCTCCATCACCTTGTTCACCGACTGGCTGGTCGTCTGGGAATTCTCCCGCACCGAGGCCATGGCGCCGTTCATCTCCCGGCTGCCGCCCGCGGCGTCCTGAATGTTGCGGGAGATGTCGCGGGTCGTCGCGTCCTGCTCCTCGACCGCGCCGGCGATCTTCACGGCGTGCTCGTTGAGCTGGTTGATGATGCCGCGGATCTCGCCGATGGCGTCGACCGTGGTCTTGGTCGAGCCCTGGACTTTCTCGATGCGTCCGGTGATGTCCTCGGTCGCCTTGGCGGTCTGGGTGGCCAGGTTCTTGACCTCGCTGGCGACCACCGCGAAGCCCTTGCCGGCCTCGCCGGCGCGCGCCGCCTCGATGGTGGCGTTGAGGGCCAGCAGGTTGGTCTGCTCGGCAATCTCGGCGATCAGTTCGACGACCTGCGAGATGCCGGCCACCGCGTCGGCCAGCTCGGCGACCTGTTCGGTGGTGATATCGGTCTTGCCTTCGGCCTTGGAGGCGATGTCGGCGGTCTCGCGCACCCGCGCGGTGATCTCGCTGACCGAGGTGGAGAGCTCCGTCACGGCTCCGGCGATGGTGTCCATCTTCGCCGCGGTGGTGCCGGCGGTGTCGGCCACCTGGGTCGCCGTGCCCTCGGTCTCCTCGGCGCGTTTCAGCATGATCCCGGTTTCGCCCTGCATGTCGTCCAAGGAGGCGCGGATCTGCGTCACCGCGCCCTTCACCTTGGCCTCGAAGCTGTCGGCCAGGGATTGCAGCAACTCCTGCCGCTCCCGCGCGCTGCGGGCCTGCAACTCCTGCTGCTCGCGGCCCAGCTTCTCGGTTTCCGCCGCGGCGGACTCGGCCTTGGCGACGGCCGCGGCGGCGCCGTCGAAGAGACTGACCAGCTTGTGGCTCAGCAGGATCAGCACCACGACCTCCAGCACGACGATGACCGCGTGGAAGACCACGCGGGCGAAGTTGGCGCCGTCCGGGAAGACCGCCCAAGGCATCAGGAAGTTCAGGCTCAAGTGATGGATTGCTGTTGCCGCCGCGGCCACCAGAATGGTGCGCCAGTCGCAGAAGGCGACCAGCATGGCCAGGGCCGCGAAGTAGATCATATGGAAGTCGATCTGCCAGGGGCCGGCGGCGGCAAGGACCATGAGGGAGACCTGCACCACGGTGGCGACGGCGATGACGTAGCGGGTCGCGGCGGCGTCGCCGCCAATGCTCTTCCAGATCCCCAACGCGAAGACGGCCACGACCAGGGACGCCAGGGTCGGCGCCAGCCAGGGGTTGCCGTTCAGCCAGGCGGTGGCGGCCACGGCGGGCACCACGGCGAGGATCAGCAGGCTGGACCACTTGGCCGCGGTCCGGCGGATGGCGGCGATGCCTTCGGCCTTGTCGCCGGGGGCGTCGGTTGCGGCGTTCATCGCCGCCGGGGCAATCGTCTTGAGCATCTTTCGGCCTATCCGTGGCTCGGGTTGCTAACGTGTCGCTTGCTGGTCCGCGGTCCGCTGGATGCCGGCAATCAGGCAGCCGGCGGCGCTGCGGGGATCGACCACCATCAGGGCGCCGGCGCGGCGCAGCCGCGCGGCAAAGCCGGCGTCGTCGCTGTGGGCAATCAGGACCGCCCCCCAGCCGCCGGCGCGGACCACCAGGCCCTCCGCCTCGGCGACCGCGGCCAGGGCCGCAGCCTTGTCGGTGCCCGGCGCGAAGACCGCGGCCAGGGTGCCGCTGGCCTCGCCGGGCAGGTCGGCGGCGGCGAAGACCGGCAGGGTGCTGACCGCCAGCAGCAGGCCCAGAGCCAGGGCGGCGGTGCCGGCGCGCAGCGCGCCCGCGCCCGGCCGGTCGCCGGGCGGCTTGACCAAGTGGTTGAAACCTTTGCGGGAAGCGGTCGGCATGTTTTCCCTCCGGAGGGCGATTTAGCCAGCAAGAACTTGCTTTCTGGTTAAATTCCCGGTGATTCGGTTAAGCTTCCGGGCTGGATGGCGGTTTAGGGAAGACGAGCGGCGGGCCTTATGACTTCGCAACCACGATCGACCGGCGGCCGGCCGCTGCCGGCCGCGCCGGGACTTCCCGGCCGGGCGCGGCCGTCCGAAACGGGGCGAGGCCGCCACGGGCGGACCGCGCGATGACACAGAATGTCCTGCTGATCACCGCCGACCAGTGGCGCGGCGACTGCCTGGGCGTGGCCGGCCACCCGGTCGTCCGCACCCCGGCCATCGACGCCCTGGCGGCGGAGGGGACTTGCTTCCTGCGTCATTACGCCCAGGCGGCGCCCTGTTCGCCGGCCCGGGCCTCGCTCTACACCGGGCTCTATCAGATGAACCACCGTGTGCTGCGCAACGGCACGCCGCTGGACGCCCGCCACGACAACATCGCCAAGGCGCTGGGGCGCGTGGGTTACAAGCCGGCGCTGTTCGGCTACACCGACCAGGCCGTCGATCCGCGCACGACGGCGCCGGACGACCCGCGCCTGGCGACCTACGAGGAGGTGCTGCCGGGCTTCACCGCGGAGGTGAAGCTGCCGGAGGACAACGCCGCCTGGTTCGCCTGGATGGAGGCGCGCGGCCACGAACTGCCGGCCGATCCCTGGGACCTCTTCGTGCCCGCCGGGGGGCGTCCCGAATTGCCGAGCACGCAGCCGCCGCGCTTCGGCCAGGACGAGACCGAGACGGCTTTTCTCACCGAGGCCTTCCTCGACTGGTTGCCGGACCAGCCCAAGGACACGCCCTGGTGCGCCCACCTCTCCTTCCTGCGCCCGCATCCGCCCTTCGTGGTGCCCGAGCCCTTCAATGCCCTCTACGACCCGGCGGTGGGACCGGGTTTCCGCCGCGCCGCCTCGCCGGGGGCGGAGGCGGCCCAGCATCCCTACCTGGCCTACTGGCTGGAGCGCACTGCGGGGAGCAGCTTCTGCTTCATCGGCGAGAAGGACCGTCCGGTCGCGGACTGGCCCGAGGAGGCCTTCCGCAACCTGCGCGCCACCTATTGGGGCATGATCTCGGAAGTCGACCGGCAGATCGGGCGCCTGGTCGCGGGCCTGAAGGCCGCGGGGGCCTGGGACGACACCCTCATCGTCCTCACCTCCGACCACGGCGAGATGATGGGGGACCATTGGACCCTGGGGAAGTTCGGCTACTTCGATCAGGCCTACCATATCCCGCTGATCGTCCGCGATCCGCGCCATCCGGACGGCTTCGGCGCGCGGGTCACGGCCTTCACCGAGGCGGTCGACGTCCTGCCGACGGTGCTGGAAGCGACGGCCGCCCGGCGGCAGGGGCCCGCCGACGGTCTCTCCCTGCAGCCCTTCCTGCGCGGCGAAACGCCGGCGAAGTGGCGCAGGGAAGTGCATTGGGAATTCGATTTCCGGGAGGTCGAGAGCGGCGGACCCCAGAGGGCGCTGGGGCTCGACCTGGACGACTGCTCGCTCGCCGTTATCCGCGACGACCGCCACAAGTACGTTCACTTCGCCGGGCTGCCGCCGCTGCTCTTCGATCTGCGGGAGGATCCCGACGAGCTCCACAACGTGGTCGAGGCCGCCGGCTACCAGGCGGTGAGGGTGGCCATGGCGGAAAGACTGCTGGCCTGGCGCGGCCGCCATCTCGACCGTACCCTCACCGGCCTGTCGTTGACGCCGGGCGGTCCTTACGACGCGCGGGCTTAGCCCGGACTAGATCCGGTCGATCCGCCTGTGCAGCCAGACGAAGGCGTAGAAATAGCAGAACCACAAGACCACGGAGAGGCCGTAGAACGTCAGCGTGCGCCATGACCAGATCGGCCAGGAGCCGGCGGGGCCCATGGCGATGATGTTGGGGTGCCAGGAAAAGAGCTGCGAGCGCCAGCGGTTCCACAGCACGGTGACCTCGGTCTTGCGGTCCTCCGCCGTCTTGGCGTCGTTGAACACCCTTTCGCTGTTGCGCTTGAACCACCACCAGGAATCGTCGTTCTCCAGCTCGACGCCGGCGTCGGCCTGGTTCCTCATATAGACGTACTGCGCATCGCGGGTCCTGCCTTGCGCGTCGGGGTCGGTGCGGCGCACCTCGGTGCCGCTGACGAAGCCCGTGGTCCAGGTCGGCCGCGCGTATTCCCACCATGTCCAGCATCCGATGCCGATCACCAAGGCGAGGATCGAGGCGGCGACGCCTCCCGACCGCCACAGGATGAAGGCGAAAAGCAGCACGGCGAGCAGAAGGATGTATCCGAGCGAGAACCAGATTTCGAGCATGGGTGGGCTTTCGTCTTGGATCGAGGAGGCGCGGTTCCGTGCCGGGCAATGTGCGGCCGGTGGACGGCAGCGTCAAGCCGCGGCCCCTTCGGGCCGCGGGGCCGATCCCGGGAGCCGGTGCCGGCAGCGCGGAAAAAAACGAGGGCATCGCGGATGCCCTCGTTTTTGGGCCGGAGCGACGCGGGCGGCGGCGAGGGCTCAGCCTTCGGCCTGGATGATCCCGGCGATCTCGTCCTTCAGGGCCAGGCGGCGTTTCTTCAGATCCTCGGTGCGGGCGTCGGAGGCGGCTTCCACGTCCGCCTCGATACGGTGAATCTCCCGGTTAACCTCGTGATAGGCGTCGGCCAGCTTGGCGAAGTGGGGGTTCTCCATCTTCAGCTTGTGCAGAGCCTCGCCGGCTTCGGGGAATTCTTCGTGAAGCTCGTGGGGAACGTGGGTCATGGGGTTAGGTCTTTCTCGCTCAATTGGAAATTCGGAGGTTGGATTTAGCGCAGGAGGCCGGGTTTTGCCAGCGCCCGCATTGATCCGCCTCAATACTGCGACCGGGCCTGCGACCAGGGGCGCCGCCAGCCAGGCAATGTGTTCTAACTGTGATTTCCCCCACGGCACCGGGCCGCGATCTGCGCTCTTTGCTACCTTGTCCGCCACACCTTGGCGGATCTGCCGGCGGAAGAAGGGGGAGAAAGCGGATGAGCGACGAGATCGTGGGCCTCGATCGGCCCGAGGTGACTTTGGCGGCTGGAGAGGGGCGGGCCGAGAGCGGCCTGCGCCGCCTGACCATCGGCGGGCAGCCATTCTACGTCCTGAAGCAGCGTGGGCGCTTCGCCGCCATGGCCTACGATCATGGCCGCCTGCTGGCGCAGGAGATCGAGAGCGGCGCCTTTCCGGAGATCGTCTCCACCATCGCCCGCAGCGTCAATCTGGAAAGCGGCCTCTTCAGCCAGGTGGCCTCGGCCCTCTACCGCGCCTACAGCGACCGGGTGCTGGCCCATTCCAGCAAGGAATTCCGTGACGCCGTGGACGGCCTGGCCGCCGGTTACCGCGATGGCCGGCCCAGTCCGAAGTTTTCCGACCTGGAGGTGCGTGACGCGCTGGTCGCCATCGAGGTCGGCAATGTCGTCGACGGTGTGCTGCACGCCTTTTCCATTCCCGGTCTGCGTGCCGCCAAGGCCCCGGGCGTGCTGGCCCTGGTGCTCTCCCGCCTCGACGATCCGGAGGCGCGGAACTACCTGGAGTCCGCAAAGCAGGACAAGGCCAAGCAGAAGGACGTGGCCCGCATACTTCAGGCGCTGGGCGGGCCCGACAATCGCGTCGACTTCGCCTGCACCGGCTTTGCCGTGCCGGCGCCGCTGGCCGCCGGCGGGCTGCACCTTCACGCGCGCAACCTGGATGCAGATCTCTACAATTGGAACAAGGCGCCGGTGCTCTCCCTGCTCGACGAGACCGGCGGCAACGCCGCCTGGCACAAGTACGCGGCCTTCGGCACCGCCGGCCTGATCTACCCCGGCGGCATCAGCGGCCTCAACGACGCCGGCATCGCGGTCTCCCTGCACCAGATGTCGACGACGGAAGTGGAGAGCGGCTTCCTCTTCGACCACGGCGACATCGCGCCCTTCGTGCAGCAGCGCATGCTGCGCGAGGCGGGCAGCGTCGACGACGCGGTCGCCATTGCCGAGGACACCCGCCACTTCGCCGCCTGGACCTTCTTTGTTTCCGACGCCAAGACCGGCAAGGTGCGCCGTATCGAGGTGAACGGCGAGCGGGTGCGCGTCACCAAGCACGAGGGCGAGGCGGTGGCCCAGACCAACCACTTCCTGCACCACGACATGATGGAGCGTCTCTTCGACGAGGACGACAACCATTTCACGCCGACCTTCGGCAAGTGGCTGGAGACCCATGCGCGCTTCGATTCGGTCTCCGCGGCGCTGGAGGCCGATGCCGGCCGCCAGAAGATCGATGCCGGCTGGGCCGTCGACTGGCTGGCCTCCAGCCGCGACGGCAGCCTGGAGAAGATCCGCCAAGCCATGTCCCATCCGCCGGACCCTCTGGCCGCCGAGCGGGCCTTCGGGCGTGTGCCGCGCAAGGTCTACGGCCAGCTCGGCAGTATCGTGCTGGCCGATCCCCAGCGCCGTCCCTGGCGCGATCAGGTCTGGATGACCACCGGCGACCGCCAGCCCAGCCCGCACAGCAGCTACGCCGGCTGGCAGGTGGACTGGCAGGGTTTCGAACTGAACCCCCTGGCCGACCCGACCCTGCGCCGCGTGACCCACTACGAGACCGGAGGGCGGCGCAACTGGGAGGTCTCGCTGGAGCGCTATCTCTGGGCCCGCCTCGCCCGCTCGCGCCCGCGCGATGCCGCGGGCGAACTGCTGCGGCGCCGCCCCACCGCGCAAGAAGATCGCGATGGGGTCGCCGGCGCCATCCATCTGCTGGGCTCGGCCATCGAGCTGGCGGCCATGGACCGCCTGGTGGAGGTGCCCTATCACTACCTGCGCGCGCGGCTGTGCCATGCTGCGGGCGACTACGCGGCGGCGGAAAAGGACTGGCGCCTGCTGCGCGCCATCTGGGCGTGGCAGAACGACGCGCCGGCCGTTCCCGCCGCCTGGCCGGTCTCGGTACCGCGGGTCATGCCGTTGATGCATCCCTACGACGGCGCCTTGGTGGCGCTGCTCTCCACCGCGACGGAGGACCTCCTCAACGGCGATACCGCCTGGGACGGCCGGCAGGACCGCCTGGACCTGGCCCGCGGCCTCTTCGCGCAGGTGAAGCAGGACTGCTTCGGCGGCAAACCGGCGCATTTCGACCTGGAGGCCTGGATCGCCCTGGTGGACGAGATCGGGGCCAAGGGCGGCGGCGGCGTGGAGCTGCCGACGCCCAACTTCGTCACCGCCGAGTAGCCCGCTTCCGGGAGCGGGTTTGTTGCTTTGACTCGGACCCGCCGTGGGGCTATGCCGGGAGCACGAGTTCTTCCTGCCTGACGGGATCGCCAGATGCTGCTGAAATTCTGCGGGGCCGCCGGAACGGTGACCGGCTCCTGCTATTGGGTGCAGACCGACCGCTGCCAGTTTCTGGTCGATTGCGGCATGTTCCAGGGATCGAAAACCTTGAAGGAGCTGAACTACGGCGCCTTCCCTTTCGATCCCTCCGAGATCGACTTCCTGCTCGTCACCCACGCCCACATCGACCATTCGGGGCTCATCCCCAAGCTGGTGAAGCAGGGTTTCAACGGGCCGGTCTTCGCCACCGAGGGCACTTTCGATCTGCTCAGCTACATGCTGCCGGACAGCGCCTACATTCAGGAGAGCGAGGTCGAACGTCTCAACCGCCGCAACGTGCAGCGCGGCAAGGCGCCGGTCGAGCCCATGTACAGCCGCGCCGACGTCGACCTGGCCCTGAAAGCCTTCTCCAAGGTCGCTTATGAAACCTGGCGCGAGGTCGGCGAGGGGGTGCGCGCGCGCTTCTGGAACGCCGGGCATATTCTGGGCGCCGCCTCAATCGAGGTCGAGATCGCCACCGGACAGCGCGACCGCCGCGTCTGCCGCCTGCTGTTTTCCGGCGACATCGGGCCGGAGCACAAGCTGTTCCATCCCGATCCGGAGGCGCCCGACAATTTCGACTACGTCTGCTGCGAATCGACCTACGGCGGGCGCGAGCGCGAAGACGTCACCGCCGAGCGGCGCCGGGCGATCCTGGCCCACGAGGTCAAGGCGGCGCTGAAGCGCGGCGGCAACCTGCTGATCCCGGTCTTCGCCGTGGAGCGCACGCAGGAACTGCTGCTGGACCTGACGGTACTCTTCGACAGCGGCGAATTGCCCAAGGTTCCCGTTTTTCTCGACTCGCCGCTGGCCATCAAGGCGACCGGTGCCTTCGAGAAGAACGCCGACGCGCTGGAAGACATCGCCCAGGTGCCGGATCTTTTCCGCCGCCCCAACATCCGCTTCACCGAGTCGGTGGAGCAAAGCAAGATGATCGGCCGCTTCGCCGGCGGAGCCATCATCATGGCCGGCAGCGGCATGTGCGATGCCGGGCGCATCCGCCATCATCTGAAGCACAACCTCTGGCGCGGCGATGCCACGGTCCTGCTGGTCGGCTATCAGGCGCCGGGCACGCTGGGCTCCCTGCTGGCGCGCGGCGTGCCCGCCGTCAAGATCCAGGGCGAGGATCTGCGCGTGAAGGCGACGATCCGCCAGATCGACGTTTATTCCGGCCATGCCGACGGCGGCCAGTTGCTGGCGTGGCTGAAGGATCGCCTGCCGGTGAAGTCCGCGATTTTCCTGACCCACGGCGAGGAAGAGGCCCTGGAGGCGCTGCGCGACGGCCTGGAGAAGGAAGGCGTTCCGGCGGAACGCATCATCGTGCCGCAGCTCGACGACGTGGTGGATCTGCTGGCGGGCGACGGCAAGGTGGAGTTCCGCCCGGTGCCGCATCGCCTGCCGCGCGAATCCCTGCGCGGGCGCGATTGGCACAACGAACTGGCGGAGCTCTCCCTGGATCTGCGCGAGCGCCTGGAGCAGGCCCCCGACGACAAGGCGCGCGGTGTCATCCTGCGGCGCCTGAAGCGCGCTTTGGAGGGTGAGGAGCAGCACAAGGGACGGCACTGAATCGCCTGGCGGCCGCGTCAGCCGACGCCTTGCCCCGGGTCGTCCTGGGGGGTCGCCTCCTCAGGCACGCCGTCCTCCCGCGCTCGGGACTCGATCTCTTCCAGCAGCATCAACGCGGCTTTGATCAACTGTTCGACCATGCGGCGCGTCGAACTCATGGCGTCCAGCAGGCGGTCGGCGCCTTCGATGGAGAGGCGGTGGACGGCGGCGGCGCGCAGCACCCGCGCCTTGGCTTCCTGGTAGTGCGCTTCGAAGATCAGCGACCCGTCCTTCAGGCGATCGCGCCAGTCGTTCCCGTAGCTGTCCTCGGCGCAGACCTTGAGGCAGCCCTGAGCCGAGGCCAGCAGGGTCAGGACCGCGGCCTTGGTGGCTTCATCGGCAATCCGGTGGCTCTGGACGCTCAGGCTGTGGGTCTGCGACAGCAGCGTGGCGGCTTCGTCCTGATAGCGGGCGATGCGCAGCAGGCGCGCCAGATGTTCGGCCAGCGCGCGCGACATGCCCTCCATGCGCACCTCCACGGCGAAGGCCGAGACGGCTTGGCCGAGTTGGGCGATGGCTTCGGCCCGGTGCTCGATGACGCGGGTGCGGTCCTTCTGGCCGGCGATGGCCGCCAGCCCGGTGCCGCTGACCAGATCCAGCATGCGCCGAAGCTCCTGCTCCAGCGCCGGCACGGCGAAGGCGGGGGTCGAGGCGACCATGCGGTCCAGGTGCCGCGGCCGGCTGATGTCTTCCTCGGCGGTGGTGAAATGGCGCGAGAGGAAGCGGCTCAAGGGGGCCAGGAGCGGCAGCATCAGGGCCACGCCGAGGACGTTGAAGACGGTGTGGAAGAGAGCCAGGACGATGCCCGGCTGGCGGGCGAGGCCCAGCAGATCGCCGAGCGCCTCGACGCTCCACAGCAGCACCGGCAGGATGATCAGCGCGATGACGCCCGTGCCGACGTTGAAGAGGATGTGGCCGGCGACGACGCGCTTGGCGTTGGGGGTGGCGCCGATTACCGCGAAGGCGGCGGTCGAGGTCGAGCCGACGTTGGCCCCGATGATCGCGGCCGCGGCGGCGCCAATGCCGATGACCGACTGGCTGGCGGCGGTGATGATTAAGGCGATGGCCGCGCTGGACGACTGGGTCAGCACCGTGGCGACAAATCCGATGGCCGCGAAGAGCGCGACACCGCCGACGCCGGTGCCGGCTCCGGCCAGGCTCGCGCCGCCGAAAGTCACGGCGACTTCGGAGAAGGCGTCCTTGAGAATCGAGAGCCCGAGAAAGAACAGGCCGAACCCGGTCAGGGCCTCGCCCAGGCCGCGCCGGCGCTTGTCCTGCAGCCCCACGCGCAGGCCGACGCCCAGGGCGATGATCGGCAGGGCGAAGGATTCGATGTTGAAGTCGAAGCCGGCCAGGCTGACCAGCCAGGCGGTCATGGTGGTGCCGACGTTGGCCCCGAAGACGAGGCCCAGGGAATGCTGCAGGGTCAGCACTCCGGCGTTGACGAAGCCGATGGTGGCGACGGTGACGGCGCCGGAGGACTGCACCAGCGCGGTCACCAGCGCGCCCGCCGCGATGCCGCGCAGCGGCGACGAGGTCCAGCGCTCCAGCGAGCGTTTCAGGCGCTCGCCGCCCGAGACCTTCAGACCTTCGGTCATCATCGCCATGGCCAGCAGGAAGATGCCGAGGCCGCCGGCGGCGTTCAGGGCCAGGCCCATGTATCTCTATCCGCAAACTGACTGACGCCCCATGGTCGCGCAGCGGGCCGTGGGCCGTCTAGGCTTTTGCCGCCACTGCGACGTTGTCGATCAGGCGCACCGCGCCCATCCAGCCGGCGACGAAGAGGCGGGCAGGGCGGTCGAGGTCCGCCAGTTCCTCCAAGCTGTCTTCGGCGCGCAGGTCCAGGTAGTCGAACTTTTCGACGCCGCCTGCGTTCAACTCGCCGCGGCCCCAGGCCAGGATTTCGGCGACCGCCGCGCCGTCCGCCAGCTTGCCGGCCATGGCCGTGAGGGTGCGGTGGATGACCGGCGCGCGGGCGCGCTGTCCGGCGCTCAGCAGGGCGTTGCGCGAGGACAGTGCGAGGCCGTCGGCGTCGCGCACCGTGGGCACCGGCACCACCTCCACCGGGATGTCCAGGTCGCGCGCCATGCGGCGCACGACGAGAAGCTGCTGGAAATCCTTCTCTCCGAAATAGGCCCGCTCGGCGGCGGTCATGAGGAACAGCTTTGCGACCACCGTGGCCACGCCGTCCATGTGGCCGGGACGGGTCAGGCCGCAGAGGCAATCGGAGAGGAGGGGAACGGAAACTTTCGTTTGGAAGCCTTCCGGATAGACCTCCTCCACCGGCGGCGCGAAGAGCAGATCGACGCCGGCCTCGACCAGCCGGGCCGCGTCGGTCGCCTCGTCGCGCGGATAGCTGTCGAGGTCGTCGGGGCGGTTGAACTGCTTGGGATTGACGAAGATCGTGGTGACGACCCTGTCGCAGTCGCGCCGCGCCGCCTCGACCAGGGCCATGTGCCCGGCGTGCAGCGCGCCCATGGTGGGCACCACGCCGACCCGCTCCCCGGCCCGCTTCCAGGCGGCGACGGCCTCGCGCAGCGCCGCGATCCGGCGGACGACGGCCATTGCTCCGTAGGTTTCGCTCTGCTCCGAGTCCGTCACTTGCCGTCTCCCTCCCGGCCCAATCCGGGGCGATAAGAAGCACCTTGCGGGCGGGCCTGCAAGCCGCGCCGCCGCAGTGGCGGAAAACCGGGCTTGTCCGGCGGTCCGTTTTCGAGACCGCCGGACCGCTGCTGCTTGCGCGGCGCGCCGAGGCGGGATATTGGTGCATGAGGCCAAAGAGACGGAGATCTCGTACGGTGATGAAAATCGGCACATGGCAGTTGGCTCTGCGCATCGTCTGCGCAGTGGCCTTGCTGTCTGTCGGTTTCGCCCACAAGACGGTCAATCTGGAGGCGGCCGCAGCGGCCGACCTGCCGTTCGGCCTCGCCGCCTACAGCCTGCCCGACGGTTCCCAGGCCCCGCTCTGTCAGCCCGGCACGGGCGAGGGCGAAGAGGGTGGGGCTTCCGCCGCGTCCGGCTGCGAGGCTTGCCGCATCTCCGCGTCGATCCTCCTGCCGGGGCGCAGCGACGGCCTTGTCGAGGCGATCTCCTACAGGGGTCCGGCCTGCCGGCCGCCGTCGGCCGGGCCGGTCAAGCGCCAGGCCTTTCCCCCCAATGCCGCGCCGCGGGCGCCGCCGGGCCTTCCGTCCATCGCTTGAACCGGTCCTGCGGCTGAGCCGCAACCGCCTTTCCGCAGACTCTTCCCGGTAACGCAAGAGGCGCGGCCTCGCGCCGTGCCCGCCGGGATCACGTTCAAGCGTCGACCCTTCTTCCTGCTTACGAAGCGACAACCGCTGAACGAGGATATGGACGGATGAGAAAGCTCATCACGCTGGCGCTGGCCATTCTGGCGCTTACATCGACAGCCCCGGCCTTCGCCGGCATCACCGTGACCGACCTGAAAGGGCGCGAGGTCACTTTGGAAAAGCCCGCCGAGCGCGTGCTGCTCGGCTTCTACTACGAGGATTTCCTGGCCGTCGCCGGTCCTGGCGCCATGGGCAAGGTGGCCGCCCTCTCCACCGGCCCCTGGCGCGACTGGCGGCCCAAGCAGTATGAGGCCTATGTCGCCGCCATCCCGTCGATCGCCGAACTGCCCGACGTCGGCGAGACCAGCGGCGGCACCTTTTCGGTAGAGGCGGCCATCGCCGCCAAGCCGGACCTGGCGATCCTGGCCGCCTGGCAATTCGATGCGCTGGGCGATCAGGTCGCCGTGCTGGAGCGGGCCGGCATCCCCGTCGTGGTCGTCGACTACAACGCGCAGACCCTGGAAAAGCATTTGCAGTCGACCCGGGTGCTGGGTGCCGTCATGGGCGCCGGGCAGCGTGCCGAGCGGCTGGCTGCGGCCTACGAGGCGGCGATCGCCGACACGCTTGCCCGCGTCGCCGAAGCCGGAGTTTCCGGCAGGAAGGTCTATGTCGAGCTGGCCAAGAACGGTCCTTCCGAAGTCGGAAACAGCTACGGCAACGGCATGTGGGGCGGCGTCATCGACATGGTCGGCGGTACGAACATCGCCAAGGGCCAGATCGAGAACTGGGGGCCGCTCAGCCCCGAGTACGTGCTGGCCCAGCGGCCCGACGTGATTCTGCTGGCCGGATCCGAGTGGGTGTCGTCGCCGCAGGCGGTCCTGGTCGGCTTCGGCGCCGACGAGGCGCTGGCCAACGAGCGCGCCGGCGCCTATCTCGGCCGGGCCGGTTGGGCGGACCTGCCCGCCGCGCAGATGGGCGAGGTTCACGCCCTCTACCACGGCGGCACGCGCACGATGTCGGACTACGTCTATGTCCAGTACCTTGCGAAGATCCTCTATCCGGAGGCTTTCGGGGACATCGATCCGGCCGCCGAGCTGGCCGCTTACTACGAGGCCTGGCTGCCGGTCGCGGCCGAGGGCGTCTTCATGCTGCGTTACCAGCCCGTGACGCAATGAGCGCCCAGGCGATCGCCACGGCAGGGCTCCGCGACGGCTACCGCCGCGGGGCCCTGCGCCGGACGGCGGCGCTGGCCGCGGCGCTGGCGGGGCTCGCCCTGCTGCTGCTGCTCGACCTCGCGACAGGGCCCTCCGGCATGACGCTGGCGGAGACCTGGTCGGCCCTGCGCCAGGGTCCCTCCGGAGAGGACCGCATGGCGGCAACCATCCTCTGGCACCTGCGGATGCCGCAGAGCCTTATGGGACTCCTGGTCGGCGCCGCCCTCGGCCTCGCCGGCTTGCAGATGCAGACCATCCTGGACAACCCCCTGGCCAGCCCCTTCACCCTCGGGTTCTCCGCTTCGGCCGGCTTCGGCGCCGCGCTGGCGATCATGTTCGGGGCAGCGCTGCCCTTGGCGCGGTTCGTGCCTGAGTTCGTGATCGTGCCGGCGGCGGCTTTCGCCATGACCCTGCTGGCCACCGCCATCGTTTACGGCGTCGCCCGGCTGCGCGGCGCGACGCCCGAGATACTGGTGCTTTCCGGGATCGCCGTCCTGTTCTTCTTTCAGTCGCTGCAGTCGCTGCTGCAGTTCCTGGCCTCTCCGGAGGTGTTGCAGCAGATCGTATTCTGGCTGTTCGGCAGTCTGCTGAAAGCGACCTGGACCTCCATTGCCGTGGTCGGCGTGATCCTCGCCGCTTGCCTGCCGTTCCTGGTCCGCGACGTCTGGAAGCTGACGGCCCTGAGGCTGGGCGAAGGCAATGCGGCGAGCCTGGGGCTGGCCGTCGACTCGCTGCGCCGCCGCAGCTTTCTCATCGTCGCCTTGCTGACGGCGGGCGCGGTCTCCTTTGTCGGCACCATCGGCTTCATCGGCCTCGTCGCCCCGCATGTCGCGCGCGCGGCGGTGGGCGAGGATCATCGCTTCGCCTTGCCGCTGTCCGCCTGCGCGGGAGCGGTAATCCTGATCGGCGCATCGGTCTTCGGGAAGCTCATTTCGCCGGGCGCGGTGATCCCCGTCGGCATCATCACCGCCGTGGCCGGCATCCCCATGCTGTTTGCCGTCATCGCCCGGCGGGGCGGCGGGAGGCGGCGGTGATGCCCGGTCCGCTGCACATCCAGGGGCTTGCGGTGCGGCGCGGCGCCGCGCGCATCCTGCAGGATCTTTCGGTCAGCCTCGAAGCCGGGCAGATCGTCGGCGTGATCGGCCCCAACGGCGCCGGCAAGTCGACCCTGCTGGCCGCCGTAGCGGGCCTGCTGCCCCACGGAGGTTCGGCGCGCTGGGCCGGGAAGCCCCTGTCCGCCGCCATGCTGAGCTACATGCCGCAGTCGACCCGGACCCAGAGCGATCTTACGGCGCTGGAAAGCGTATTGCTGGGGCGGCACGAACGGCTCGGCTGGCGCGTCGGGGACGCGGATCTGGCGGCGGCCGCCGCGGCCTTGGCCTCGCTGGACCTCGAACATCTCGCGGAACGGCAGCTCGCCACGCTCTCCGGCGGCCAGCAGCAACTGGTCATGCTGGCCCAGCGCCTGGTGCGCCGTCCCGAACTGCTGATCCTCGACGAGGCGACCAGCGCCTTGGACCTGCGTCACCAGCTGGCGGTGCTGGAACATCTGCGCGCCTATGTCCGGCAGACCGGGGCACTGGTGCTGGTCGCCATTCACGACTTGAACCTGGCCGCGCGCCACAGCGACAACCTGCTGCTGCTGAGGCAGGGGTGCCTGGTCGCCGAGGGACCGCGGGATGTCGTTCTCGCCGCGCCGCAGCTTCGCCGGGCTTACGGCATCGAGGTGGAAATCCTGCGTTCCGCCGACGGCCACCCGATCATCGTGCCGCTGTCCGCGACGGCGGCCTAGCGCGCCTTGCGGCGGCTGGCGCGGCGGTGCGGGCGAAAAGGCCTTGGAGGTTCCGGGTGCGTCCGCGGCCGCCTTTTCCAAGGTCGACAGCGGGCGGTCCCGGTGGCTATCCTCGCGGCATGACCTATGAGGAATTCAACGCCTTCTGCGCCGCCCTGCCGGCCGCCACCCATGTGGTGCAGTGGGGCGGCTCCGACGTCTGGAAAGTGGGCGGCAAGGTCTTCGCCATCGGCGGCTGGGACGGCGAGGACGGCCAGCCGCGCTATACCTTCAAGACCTCGCCGCTGTCCTACGACATCCTGAAGGAGCAGCCGGGCCTGCGCCCCGCGCCCTATCTCGCCTCGCGCGGCATGAAGTGGATCCAGCACTACGACGAACCGGGCCTGGATGACGCTGCCCTGCGCGACTATCTCAAGGAATCCCACCGTCTCGTCTCCCTGGGTCTGACCAAGAAGCTGCAGAAGGAACTCGGCCTTAACCAAGGCTGAGGGTGGCCCCAGGCGGCCCGGCAGTGTAGATAAAGGGCCATGACCGGCCTTTCCCGCAAGCTCTCCGTCGCGCCGATGATGGACTGGACCGACCGCCACGAGCGGGCCTTCCTGCGCGCCATCTCGAAGCGCACGCTGCTCTATACGGAGATGGTGACGACGGGCGCCATCCTGCACGGCGACCGCGACCGCTTCCTCGCCTTCGAGGAGGCCGAGCATCCGGTCGCCCTACAGCTCGGCGGCTCGGAGCCGGCGGACTTGGCGGCCTCGGCACGTGAAGGCGCGGCGCGCGGCTACGACGAGATCAACCTGAACCTCGGCTGCCCCAGCGACCGGGTGCAGCGCGGCCGCTTCGGCGCCTGCCTGATGACCGAACCCGAATTGGTGGCCGACTGTGTCGCCGCCATGATCGACGCGGTCGACATCCCCGTCACGGTGAAGACGCGCATCGGCGTCGACGACCGGGACTCTTACCAGGACCTGACGGCCTTCGTGGCGAAGATCGCGGCCACCGGCTGCAGCTCCTTCACCATCCACGCCCGCAAGGCCTGGCTGAGCGGCCTCTCGCCCAAGGAGAACCGCGAGGTGCCGCCGCTGCGCTACGACGTGGTCTACGACCTGAAGCGCGACTTCCCCGATCTGGAGATCGTCCTCAACGGCGGCGTGCAGAGCCTGGACGAGGCCGAGGCGCACCTGGAGAAGGTCGACGGCGTGATGATCGGCCGCGCCGCCTACCAGTCGCCCTACACCCTGGCGCAGGCGGACAGCCGCTTCTTCGCAGAGGACTCGCCCCCGCGCAGCCGCGAGGAGATCGTCACCGACTTCCTGCCTTACGTGGAGCGCCAGCTTGTCAAAGGCGTGCCCCTGAAGTCGATCACCCGTCACATGCTGGGTCTCTTCAACGGCCTGCCCGGCGCGCGCGCTTGGCGGCGCTGCCTGGCCGAGCAGGCGCACAGGCCGGGCGCGGGCCCGGAGGTCATCGAGGAAGCCCTGGCGCGCTGGCGCGCGACGCAGGCGCGGCAGCGGGCGGCCTGACGTCCGGTAAAGAAAGACACAGCGGAAGAGGGACCATGGCCGGGGACAAGAAGAAGCGCGGGCTGCTGAACGGCCTGACCCACTACGGCGACCCCGGCTTCGCGGCCTACCTCAGACGGTCCTTCGCGCGCTCCATGGGCTATTCCGAGGAGATGCTGAACCGGCCCATCGTCGGCATCACCTGGACCGCCAGCGGCTTCAACAACTGCCACCGCGGCGTGCCGCAGCTGGTCGAGGCGGCCAAGCGCGGCGTGCTGGCGGCCGGGGCCCTGCCGCTGGAGTTCCCCGTCACCTCCCTGGGCGAGGTTTTCCTCAATCCCACCAGCCTGCTGTACCGCAACCTCATGGCCATGGACGTGGAGGAGATGGTCCGCGCCCAGCCGATGGATTCCGTGCTGCTGGTCGGCGGTTGCGACAAGACCCTGCCGGCCCTGGTGATGGGCGGGATCTCCGCCGGCAAGCCGGCCGTGGTGCTGGCGACGGGCCCCATGTCGACCGGGCGCTATCACGGCGAACGCCTGGGCGCCTGCACCGACTGCCGGCGCTTCTGGGCGCAGTACCGCGCCGGCGGGCTGGACGACCAGCAGATCGGCGAAATCGAGGGCAACCTCGCCACCACGCAGGGCACCTGCGCGGTCATGGGCACGGCCAGCACCATGGCCATCCTCTGCGAGGCCCTGGGCCTCATGCTGCCCGGCGGCGCCGCGGTGCCCGCCGTCCACGCCGACCGCCTGCGCCAGGCCGAGGCCAGCGGCCTGCGCGCCGCGCAGCTCGCCATGGAGGGCAGGGGCGGCGATCTCGCCTTCGACAGGATCATCGACGCGAAGGCCGCCGAGAACGCTCTGCGCGTGCTGCTGGCGATCAGCGGCTCGACCAACGCCGTGGTGCATCTGGCCGCCATCTTCGGGCGGCTCGGCCTGGCGCTGGACATGGACCTCTTGAACCGCCTCAGCGACGAGACGCCGGTGCTGGTCGACCTCAAACCCACCGGCGCCCATTACATGGAAGACCTGCACGCCGCCGGCGGCGTGCCGGCGGTGCTGCGTGCGCTCAGACCGCAACTGCACCTGGACGTGATGACGGTGACGGGCAAGACCCTGGGCGAAGTGCTGGACGAGAGCGATCCCTGGGTCGACACTGCAGTGGTGCGAACCCCCGACAACCCCATCTCGCCCCAGGGCGGGTTGGTGGCCCTCAGCGGCAGCCTCGCCCCCAAGGGCGCGATCCTGAAGCGGGCCGCGGCGACGCCGGAGCTCTTCGAGCGCGAGGGCCGCGCCGTGGTCTTCACCTCCCTGGAGGATCTCTCCGCGCGCATCGACGACCCGGACCTGGACGTCACCGCCGACGACTTCCTGGTGCTGCAGAACGCCGGGCCGCTGGCCAGTGGCATGCCGGAGGCCGGCTACCTGCCGATCCCGGCTAAGCTCGCGCGCGCCGGCGTGAAGGACATGGTGCGCATCTCCGACGCCCGCATGAGCGGCACCGCCTTCGGCACCATCGTCCTGCACGTCTCGCCGGAGGCGGCGCTGGGCAGCCCCCTGGGCTTGGTCAGGAACGGCGACCGCATCCGCCTTTCGGTGAAGGAGCGGCGCCTCGACCTGCTGGTGGACGAAGCCGAACTGGCCGCACGCCGCGCCGCCTTCGCCCCGCCCCCCGGGGTCGGCGCCGAGCGCGGCTGGCGCCGCCTGTGGCGCGACCACGTCCTACAGGCCGAAGACGGCGTCGATCTGGATCTGCTGCGCGGCGCCTGAAAAAAACTTTTCGGAGCTGTCACAATCCGACCCGCCCTCTCGTCATTCCCGTAACAGCGCGTTGCCGCAAGGAGAAGGAGACACTCATGTTGCAGACCAAGGCTTTCGACTTCCACCAGCAGATCCCCGCGGTCTATCAGGCCATGGGCGGTCTCGAGCAAGTCATCGCCGACCAGGGGATCGATCCTGTGCTGCGCCATCTGGTGAAGCTGCGCGCCTCGCAGATCAACGGCTGCGCCTACTGCGTGAAGATGCACAGCCAAGAGGCGCGCAAGGACGGCGAAACCAACGAACGGCTCGACCGGCTGGTCGTCTGGGACCTGGTCGACGACTTTACCGAGCGGGAGAAGGCGGCCCTGGCCTGGACCGAGGCACTGACCGTTCTGGACCGCGGCGCCGACCTGAGCGCCGTCAAGGCGCGCCTGCTGGAGCATTTCTCCGACCCGGAGGTCTCCACCCTGACGGCGCTCATCGCCATGATCAATCTGTGGAACCGCATGGGGATTGCGGCGCATTAGGCACGCGGGCAGGGAATGATCGACGCCGGAGACCTCGCCGCTTTCGAAGAGGCCCGGCCCGCGCTGCGCGGGCTGGCCTACCGCATCCTCGGTACCCTGGCCGAGGCCGAAGACGCGGTGCAGGATACCTTCCTGAAATGGCAGGCCGCCAAGCAGGCCGAGATCGAGAATCCCAGGGCCTGGTTGACCACGGTCTGTACGCGCCGCTGCCTCGATATGCTGAAGGCCGCGGACCGCGCCCGCGTCGACTACGTGGGGACCTGGCTGCCGGAGCCGGTGCAGACGGCCAGCACGGAAAGCCCGGCCGAGCTGGCGGCCTCGGTCACCACCGCCTTTCTGTTGCTGCTCGATCGCCTGACGCCCAAGGAGCGCGCCGCATACCTGCTGCGCGAGATATTTGACCGCGACTACGCCGAGGTGGCCGCTGCCTTGGGCCTTCAGGAAGCCGCCTGCCGCAAGCTGGTGTCGCGGGCTCAGGCGGCCCTGGGCCGGGCGGAGACGCGCCGGGTCGCGCCGCCGGCACGCCAGGCGGAACTGCTCGACGCCTTCCAACTGGCCGTCAACAGCGGCGCGACGGAACGGCTCAGTGCTCTGTTGGCCGACGACATCGCCCTCACGGCCGACGGCGGCGGCAAGGCCACGGCGGCCAGCCGGGTGCTGCGCGGCCGCAGAGAGGTGCTGGGCTTCGTCACCAAGATTCTGGGACGCTCTTGGCCGCAGTGGCGGCAGGTTCGGATGGAGATCAACGGTATCCTGGGACTGGTCCTGATGGAAGGCGGCGCCGTTCAAGCCTCCATCACCTTCGCCTTTGATGCCGACGACGCGCTCGCTGACATTTATATCATGCGCAACCCGGAGAAATTCGCCGGCTTGAGCGTGGACCCAGGCGGCCTGCACTGACGTTGCGGCCGCGCCGCCGTGCCCCGCGCAGGGCCACCCTTCGATGATATCGGTTCGCGGCGGTCCGGACATGGCCCCGCTTGGCATTTCGACGGCCCGTTGAGAGAAACGCCCGGCGCGTCACAACTCTAGGCCCGTTGCCGCAGTTCAGCGTTGATGCACTAATTGACCGCTTCCTTTGCAGGAAGCGGCGCGAGTTCTCCGCGGGGTCTCAAGAACGAATCAACGAGAACAGGGGAGAGACAGGAATGCCAGATGCATCCGTTTTGACGCAGAGCGGGAAAGCCCATCAAGTCACCGAAGAAGCGCTGGAGGAGTTGCGCGGGGCGCTGCGGGGCGCCGTTCTCCTGAAACAGGAAGCCGGTTACGACGACGCCCGTTCGATCTGGAACGCGATGGTCGACAAGCATCCCGCGCTCATCGTGCGCTGCGCCGGTGCCGCCGACGTGCGGCGTGCGGTGAAGCTCGCGCGCGACCACGACCTGGTCGTCGCGGTGCGCGGCGGCGGCCATAACATCGCCGGCAACGCCGTTTGCGAGGGCGGCTTGATGATCGATCTGTCGATGATGACCTCGGTGCGCGTCGATCCGGCGGCCAAGACCGCCTGGGTCGAGCCGGGCGCGACGCTGGGCGATCTGGACAAGGAAGCGCAGGCCTTCGGTCTGGCGCTTCCGGTCGGCATCAACTCCACCACCGGCGTCGCCGGTCTCACCCTCGGTGGCGGCTTCGGTTGGATCACCCGCAAGTTCGGCATGACCATAGATAATCTGGTTTCGGTCGACGTGGTCCTCGCCAGCGGCGACATGGTGCGCGCCAGCGAGACGGAAAATCCGGATCTCTTCTGGGCCCTGCGCGGCGGCGGCGGGAATTTCGGTATCGTGACCGCCTTCGAATTCCGCCTGCACCAAGTCGGCCCGGAAGTGCTCTCCGGCTTGGTGGTGCATCCGCTGGAGGACGCGGTGGAACTGTTGCAGGCCTACCGCGGCATCGCGGCCGCGGCGCCGGACGAACTGACCGCCTGGGTGGTGCTGCGCAAGGCCCCGCCGCTGCCCTTCCTGCCGGAGGAATGGCACGGGCGCGAGGTCATGGTCTTCGCCGTCTGCTACTGCGGCGACATGGCCGAGGGCGAGAAGGCGCTGGCCGATCTGCGCGCGCTCGGCAAGCCCATCGCCGACGTAGTGGCCCCGCACCCCTTCACCGCTTGGCAGTCGGCTTTCGATCCCCTGCTGCAGCCGGGGGCGCGGAACTATTGGAAGAGTCACGATTTTACCGAACTTTCCGATGCCGCCATCGACGACCTGCTGGCGGCGATCAAGACCCTGCCGACGGAGGAGTGCGAGGTCTTCATCGCCCATGTCGGCGGCGCCATGAGCCGCGTGGCGGAGGACGCGACCGCCTATCCGCAGCGCAAGTCGCACTTCATCATGAACGTGCATACGCGCTGGCGCGAAGCGGGGCAGGACGCGGTCTGCGTCGGCTGGGCGCGCAGCCTCTTCGATACCATGGCGCGTTATGCGACCGGCAGTGTCTACGTCAACTTCATGCCGGAGGACGAGGCCGACCGTGTCGAGGCGGCCTATGGCTCGAACTACAAGCGCCTGACGGAGGTCAAGGCGAAGTACGACCCCTCCAACCTGTTCCGCATGAACCAGAACATTCGGCCGAAGGGCTAGATAGGGCAGGGTGGCCCCGGAACCCTGATGCGGTTCCGGGGCCGGCATTGCGGCCGGGCCTATTCAGGCACGCCTGCCGCGCGGAGCAGTTCGACGCGGCGTTCTCTGTCGTGGTCGTTCGTATAGGGGGCATAGTCGGCATAGGCCTGCAAGGTAAAGTGGGGATTGATCTTCCGAATCTCGTCGGCGGCCGCCCGCGCCTTTTCCGTCATGCCGAGCGCACCGTAGCAGACCGCCAGAACCACGTGCAGCGAGACATAGTCAGGTTCGAGGGCGACGCCGCGTTCGGCAACCTCGATGCAGAGCTCCGGGTTCTCCTGGAGCCAGTAGGCGTTGCCGAGCCATTCCAGATAGTTCGGCGGGTGGAAGGGGTCGAGGCGGATGGCTTGTGTGAGCGCGGCGACGGCCTCTTCCCCCCGCCCCGAATAGACCAGGACGGAACCGAGGTTGCTCAGTGTGATGGCCTCGCGCGGCTCCAGGGCCAGCGCTTTGTCGACCTCCGTCGCGGCGTCGGCGAAGTCGCGGCGCCACTGGTAGACCATCGCCAGGAGTGCATGGGGCGCAGGGTTCCGGGGGGCGAGTTCAGCGGCCTTTGCTCCAAGCTCTTCGGCGCGGGCAAGGTTGTTCTTGGGTCCCTGTCCCCAGACACGCCACTCGTCGAAGAAATGGAAGCCCAGCAGGCTGTGTGCCTCGGCATAGGAGGGATCCAGTTCGATGGCGCGCTGCAGGAGATCGCGCGCTTCGAGCGCTGCGGTTCTGTCGAAGCGCGTCAGAAGCTTCCGCGCGCGCAGCATCAGGTCGTAGGCTTCCATATCGGCCGTTTCAGCCGGCTGCACTTGATCGTTGTCGGTCAGATGTAGCTCCAGGGCCTGGACGATCTGCTCCAGGATCGCGTCCTGCACGGCGAAGATGTTCTCGAGGTCGCGGTCGTAGCGCTCCGCCCAGATGTGCCCGCCGGTCGTGGCATCGATGAGCTGCGTGTTGATGCGCACCTGGTCGCCCGCGCGCCGCACGCTGCCTTCCAGCACGTAGCGCACGCCGAGGTCCTCGGCGACCTTGTGTACCTGGACGGCCTTGTCCTTGTAGAAGAAGGAAGAGTTGCGGGAGATGACGAAGAGACCGGCTATCTTGGACAAGTCGGTTATGAGGTCCTCGGTCATGCCGTCGGCGAAGTATTCTTGCTCCGGGTCGCCCGAGAGGT
Organism: Pelagibius sp. CAU 1746; assembly: GCF_039839785.1. Lineage (NCBI taxonomy): Bacteria > Pseudomonadati > Pseudomonadota > Alphaproteobacteria > Rhodospirillales > Rhodovibrionaceae > Pelagibius > Pelagibius sp. CAU 1746. The sequence goes on along the minus strand of NZ_JBDOQT010000002.1, from coordinate 739,724 downwards.
TGTCGAAGGGCAGGACGGCTATCGAAGGCTTGTCCGGCAGCGGCAGCGCCATGCGGTCCAGCGAGGCCGGTTCTTCCCGCGGAACCCAGGGCTGGCGCCAGGCCAGGGCCGCGATCGCGACGAGCAGCACGGCCGCCGCCGCGAAGATAGCCGCGCGGCGGCCGCGCCACGGCGCAGCGGCAGCCCCGGCCAGCGGCGTGACCAGGGCCGCGGCCTTGTCGTCCAGCGCGATCCGGTAGACCGTGACCGGCTCGGCGATGTTCTTGACCTGCCGCTCGCCGAGGTTCTCGAAGGTGAGGTCCAGTTTTCCCTTCACCTGATTGTAGGCACTGCGCGACAGGCACACGCCGCCGGGGTCGCAGATCGCCTCCAGGCGCGCCGTAAGGTTGACGCCATCGCCGTAGATGTCGTCGCCCTCGACGATGATGTCGCCGATATTGATGCCGATCCGGAGCTGAATCTGCGGGTGATCCGGGGCTTCTTCTGCCTGCCGGCGACGGCCGATCTGCAATTCGGTCGCGAAGGAGACCGCGTCGACGACGCTGGCGAACTCCATCAGCGCGCCGTCGCCCATCAGTTTCACGGTGCGGCCATGATACTGCTGCGCCTTCGGGTCGATGAAATTCCGGCGGAGGGACTTGAGAGCCGCCAGTGTGCCGGCCTCGTCTTCACCCATCAGGCGGCTGTAGCCGACGACGTCGATGGAGAGGATGGTGGTAAGACGACGTTCCAAAGACTGTCCCCCCTCATCGCACAGCCTATCTGCGATCGGCGGAGAAATCCATGTCGGAAGGGGGCTTCCGCCCGGGCACGGCGCGACCTCGCCCGGACCCGCCCCGCCGCAGGCGCCGCGCCCGGATATCGAAGTGTGAGCGGAGTTGAAAGCGGAGGTGGTGCTTTCGCGTGGCGTCAAGGCGCCGCTTTGGCGCAGGGTAAAGCAGGCGATTGGGTTTTTACCCGCGGCGCTGTCCGATGCCGCTCGGTGAAGGAAGGGGTCAGGATCATGCGGCTATTGCGATCGGTCTTGCTGAGCCTGGTTCTGGGGGCCGGAGCCACCGGTGCCGGTGCCGAACCGATGACGCTGGATGTCGTGCTGACCACGACCGACGACATTTCCCTCAACTTCCAGAACGACACACGCCACTTCCTCACCCTGTTGCTGCGCGAAGGCACGGCCGAAGGGAACGGCGTGTTTGAAGGCGCGACAGTCGCCGAGTACGGCATGCACGACGTCACCGGCGGCGTCGGCGGCGAGGCGAGCGGTTATATTGTCGCGACCACCACCGGAGGCGATATCGCCTATTTCCGCTGGCTGCTGCGTGCATTCTTCGTCGAGGGCACCGAAGGCAAGTCGAGGCTCGTGAACAGCGGTCTCTGGGAACTGGCCGGCGGCACGGGGCAGTTCGCCGCCGCGCGCGGGACCGGCGCCCTGACCATCGGTTTTCCGAGCAAGACCGAGCGGCGCTACCTCCTGACCGGCGACATCTCGCCGTCGCTGGAGCCGCGCTGAAACACGAACACCCCGGTGCCCCTGCGAGCCCCGAGGTGTTCCTTGCGGCAGACCTGGCGCGTTTCAGACGACCTTGGTATGCAGCTCGCCGACGCCGTCGATGTGGCCGTGCAGCACGTCGCCGCGGCTGACCGCCGCGACGCCGGAGGGCGTGCCCGACAGGATCACGTCGCCCGGCGCCAGCTCGAAGAGTCCGGAGAGGTAGCAGATCATCTCCGGCACCTTCCAGATCATCTGGCCCAGGTCGCCCTCCTGGCGGGTCTCGCCGTTCACCTTCAGCCAGATGGCGCCCTTGTCCGGATGGCCGATCTCGCCGGCCGGGACCAGGTCGCTGCAGGGGGCGGAATGCTCGAAGGCCTTGCCCACTTCCCAGGGCCGGCCCGCCTTCTTGGCCACGCCCTGCAGATCGCGGCGCGTCATGTCCAGGGCGACGCCGTAGCCCCAGACGTGCTCCATGGCCTTGTCGAGGGGGATGTCCTTGCCGCCCTTCGACAGGGCCACGGCCATCTCGATCTCGTGGTGCACGTCGCTCGACTGCGGCGGGTAGGGGAAATCGCCCCCGCCGGTCACCAGGTTGTCCGGGTTCTTCTGGAAGAAGAAAGGCTCCTCACGGTCCGGGTCGCCGCCCATCTCGATGGTGTGGGCGGCGTAGTTGCGCCCGACGCAGTAGATGCGGTGGACCGGGAAGACAGCGTCGCTTCCGCGCACCGGGATCACGGCGGGCTTGGGCGGCGAAATCACGAAACTCATGGTCTTGTCGTCTCCAGAAGAATGCAGGGTGCTAGTGTCGGGCGGCGGCATAGTAGTCGACCTTTCTTTCCAGCCAGGCAAGTATTTCGTTGAGGGTGAAGGCGAAAGCGAAGAGGACGAAGAGCAGCGCCCAGAAGTGCTCCATCAGGAAGCGCGAGGAATAGAGCTCGAAGAGCCGTCCGAAACCGATGATGGAAACCAGGAGCTGCCCGATGACCACCCCCTTGACGGCGCGGATCATGCCCAGGCGAATGCCCGAGAGGATCTCCGGCAGGGCGGCGTAGATGTAGATCTTGCCGAAGGCCTGCCAGGGTCTGGCGCCGAAGACCATGGCCATCTCCACCAGCGAGGGGGAGATGCCGCGCACCCCGGCGCGGGCGTCCAGCACGATGATCCACACGGCGAAGAGCACCACGGTCATGACGATGGTGGTCTCGCCCAGGCCGAATATCACCATGATGACCGGCACCAGGGCGGTGAGCGGCGCCGAGAGGAAGAGGTTCACCCAGGGCAGGAAGATGCGGTCGGCGATGATCGAGCGGCCCATGACCACCCCCAGCGGCACCCCCACCGCGATGGCGATGGCGTTGCCCAGCAGGAAGGCCTTGCCGGTGATCCACAGGGCTTCGGCGAAGGTGGCGGTGGGCACGATCTCGACGATGCGCGCGAAAACGGCCGAGAGCGGCGGGATGATGAAGCTCGCCCCGGTTCGGCCGACGACCTCCCACAGCGCCGCCCAGATGATGAGCGAGCAGAAGAGGGGGACGCGGATCTTGCCGCCGAAGATGTTGATGACCATCACACACCCTCGTCCAGGTACTTCTTCAGGCCCTGCCAGATTTCCTCGACGGTATCGAGGTAGGCCGGGTTGCGGCGGATGTCCTCCGGGTCTTCGTGGCGCGGGATATCGGGCTCGACGATCTGCGAGACGCGCGACGGCCGGCGCGACAGCAGCACGATGCGGTCGGAGACGTAGACCGCCTCCTCGATCGAATGGGTGACGAAGAGGAAGGTCTTGCGCTCGCGCGCGACCAGCTCCAGGAGGTCTTCCTGGAACTTGCGCCGGGTCTGTTCGTCGACCGCCGAGAAGGGCTCGTCCATCAGCAGCACCTTGGCCTTGACGGTCAACGCCCGGGCCAGGCCGACGCGCTGGCGCATGCCGCCGCTGAGCTCGTGCGGATAGGCCTTCTCGAAACCCTTGAGGCCAACCTGTCCGATGTAGCTCTCGGCCAGGGATTCGCGCTCGGAACGGGCGACGCCGCGCAGCTCCAGCCCGAAGGCGACGTTGCGCAGCACGTTGGCCCAGGGCATGAGGGCAAAGTCCTGGAACACGAAGGCGCGTTCCGGGCCCGGCCCGGTGACGACCTTGCCGTCGACCCGCACCTGCCCACCGGTGGCGGGGAGCAGGCCGGCGATGATCTTCAGCAGCGTGGTCTTGCCGCAGCCCGAGGGACCGAGCAGCGTCGTCAGTTGGCCCTCCGGGAAATCCAGGGTGATGTGGTTCAGCGCCTCGGTGCCGCCGGGATAGACCTTGGAGACGTCCTGCACCTCGACGATGGCGCGGGGCTCCGTGGACATGGCTTCTGCGGGGACGGCGTTCATCGGGCGGCTCGCTTTTCGGGACGGAAGAGGGTCACCTCCAGACGCTCGATCAGCTCGATGAAGAGCACGGAGAAGACGATGATGGAGAAGATCGCGGCGTACATCTTGGCGTATTCGGCGATCGACTGGTTGTAGGTGATGATGTCGCCGATGCCGGTCGGGGTGATCAGCAGCTCGGCCAGGATGACGCCGATGAAGCCGGCGGCGCAGCCCAGGCGCAGGCCGGCGAAGATCACTGGTGCGGCGGCGGGCAGCACGATCTTCCAGATCACCTGTCCGCGCGAACCGAGGAAGGAATGCCCCATCTCCAGCAGGGAAACCGGTGTGTGGCGCACGGCGTTCAGCGAGTTGAGCACGATCACCGGCATCGCCATGATGCAGACGGTCATGACCTTGGCGGTCAGCCCGATGCCGTAGGCGAAAGTCAGGATCGGGATCAGCGCGGCCAGCGGCGCCGACTGGGCGATGATGAAGAGCGGCGCCCCGAACCACTCGGCCAGGCGGTTGAGGCCCATGGCGACCCCGAAGGCCACGCCGACGATCACCGAGGCGAGGAGGCCGATGGCCAGGGGCTGCAGGGTGATCCAGAAGGCCTGCAGCAGGGTGCCGTCGGCGATGAGGCCGCCGAGCGCGTCCATGGTCTCCAGGAAGGTCGGAAAGGCGGGGCTGATAGGCACCCGCCCGGCGTACTCCCAGGCGCCGAAGACGATGACGACGGACGCCAGGCGCAGGACCAGCGGGTGGCTGAGCAGCAGCGCGGCGAGATTGGCCGGCGGCAGGGCGACCGGCGCGAGCGGCGGGGCGCTGTCGCTGCCGGAAGAAAGCCCCGGCCCTGCTTGCGGTGCAGGACGGGCGGGGGCAGGGCCAGCCTGCCGGTCCGCCCTCAGGGCCGGGGAGGAGGTGGGTGTTTGCAAGGTAAGGTCTCCGCCTGCGTACCCAATTACAGGCCGAGCTTTTTCTTGGCCGCGTTCAACGGCTCAAGGTTCCAGTATTCCTCCACTTTGAGGGACTCCGCCGGGCCTTGCAGCTGACCGGCCTCGGTATAGAAGGCGAAGTCGGCCTTGGCCGCCGCCATGCCGCCGCCGGCCGGATCGAAGAGACCTTCCTTGGCGCCCTCGGTATAGAAGGGTACGACCTCGGCGAGGATTTCCTTCGGCTGGTCGGCGAGCAGGTTGCGCTTGGCGCGCTCCTCCTCGACGATTCCCGGATTGTCCTTCATCTCGTGCCACAGCTTCAGCAGCTCTTCGACGACGATGTTTACCTGCTCGGTATTGTTGTCGATCCAGGTCTCGCTGGCGAAGATCAGCTCGTCGCTGGGCACCTCGCTGACGCCGGGCAGCACATGGAACTTATCGCCGGCCATATCCAACAGCTTGTTCTTGTTGGCGAGGTCGACGATGGTCGCGTTGATCTGCCCCTTCATCATCGCGATGATGCGGTTCTCCGATCCGGGCACGTAGCTGCGCGCGCCGAACTCGATGCCCTCACGCTTGGCGATGATGTTGCCGATGGCCTCGGTGCCGGTCCCGCGGGCATGGAAGGTGAAGGGCTGCCCGTCCAGGTCCTTCCAGGACTGGATGTCGTTCGAGGCGACCGGGAAGAACACCAGGCGCGACATCTGGAAGATCGCTTTCAGCGGCACCTTGCTCTTCTGGATGACCGAGTAGGGGGTGCCGACGCCCAGGTCGGCCTGGCCATTGACGATCGACTGGATGGCCAGTTCTTCCTTGGCGAAGGAGGTCATCTCATAATCGACGCCGCGGTCCTTGGCCCGTTCCAGGGCGACCAGGAAGGCCAGGGTTTCCACGGAGACCACGTCGCCCAGGGCGACGCGGACTTTCCCCGCCGCCTCGGCCGGTTGGGCCAGAAGCGCGGGGCCCGCCAAGAGTCCGGCCACGGCGGCCGCGGCGACGCTACGCCGAAAGACGTTTCTCACTTGCTGCATGATTGTTCCTCCCTGGCCTGCGCGTTTCTTGACGCCGTCGTTTCGCGGGCGGCGGGCGGCAGGCCTCATTGCTGAGGACCAAAGCCTAACCAATCATTGATTGGTTAGGCAATTGATTTATATTGGTTGGACGCAATTGACTGCGTTATAGGCTATGCCTAGTGTGCCCCGGGCAGGGGAGCACCAACCAGGCCAAGACAGGACGGCCGGCTGACCGGCAGGGTCCCGCGGGGCGGAGACGGCGGCCGAGGACGAAGACGGAGGGGGCATGGATCAGGGACAGGGAGCATTGACGCAGCTGCGCGCCTATCTGGCGCAGCGCGATCTGCCCGCCAATACCCGCCTTCCCCCGGAACGCGAGCTCTGTGACATCCTGGGCGTCTCGCGCGGCGAGCTGCGCAAGGCCCTGGCGGTGATGGAGGGCAATGGCGAGCTGTGGCGCCATGTCGGCAAGGGCACCTTCATCGGCACCCGCCCGGCCAAGGAATACTCCGATGTCGCCGGCATCGCGGCTCTGACCAACCCGCGCGAGGTGATGCAGGCGCGCCTGCTGATCGAGCCGCAGATCGCCCGCGAGGCGGCGCTCAACGCCACCGCCGGCGACATCGCCGAGCTGAAGCAGTGCATGGCGGCCTCGCGCCAGGCCCAGACCTGGCGCCAGTACGAGAACTGCGACAACCGCCTGCACCGCGCCGTGGCCGAAGCGTCCCACAACACCGTGCTGCTGGCCCTCTTCGACACGCTGAATGCCGTGCGCCGCGCCGTGGTCTGGGGGCGTCTGCGCGTCAAGGTCGACCGCCCGCCCAACGACCACCATTCCTTCGCCGAGCACGAACGCCTGGTGAAGGCCATCGAGGAACGCGACATGGACGGCGCCAGCCAGGCCATGCTGCGCCATCTCTCCCAGGTCCAGGCCAACCTGCTCGCCGCCCGCCAGGCGGCGGAGTAGAGGCCGCTTCCCGCCTGAATTCCCTGCCGCTTTTTCCAGGTCGCGCCCCAAGCGTGCGCAGGACGAAGCCTACTCAACTTGATGGGCTTTTTTGCCGGCGCTAGCCTTGGGTCACAGCGCACCCGGCAGCGAGCCTGCCGGGCCCGGTGGATTCTCCTTGGGGGTCATAGACGAAACGTTTTCACAACGGAGAGAGCCATGGCCGATCCGATGGAAGTCGTGAAATCGATGTGCGCGCGCTACCAGACGGCCGTCAGCGCGAACGACTCGACCGCTTACGGCAAGCTGTTCGCAGAAGATGCGATCAGGGTGCCGCCCGGCTCGGAGCCCGAGCACGGCCCGGAAGCCATCGCGCAAAGCGAGCAAAAAGACTATGACGTCGCCAAGTGGAGCATCCAGTCCAAGCCCCTGGATGCTTTGCACATCAACGATGACTGGGTCTTTGGGATCGCGGAGGCGGCGGTCAACACGGTTCCCCATGACGGTGGGACCGAAAGGTCCTTCAAGGCGACCAAGACCTGGCTACTGCAGAAGCAGCCCTCGGGGGAGTGGCTGATCAAGCGGCAGATGTGGAACTTGAAGTAAGTTTCAGCTTGCCCAGTAAATGCCGTAGTGGCTCTTTCCGCCACCTTGGCTGCGGCGCCGTCCGACACGCGACCGGTTGGGTTCGGGCCTCAGAAAAACCAGGACAGCCGGATCTCGACGAAGGAGTCGCGGGCGAAGCCGCTCAGCAGGTCGTTGTCGTCGATGTTGTCGTAGACCTGCCCCTCGATCTCCAGGTTCAGGCTGTCGTTCAGGCGGCGCTCGAACTCGACCGAGAAGACCCGCTCCTCCTGGTCGAGGTCCAGGATCACGCCGGCCAGCAGCGTGGTGTCCTCCACGTCGTTCAGCGTCAGCCGCGTGCCGAGGAAGAGATCGTCCTCGAAGGGAGTCTGTGGGGTCCTGTCGCCGCGCCCATCGTGCAGGTACTCGGCCAGCAGGCCCAGGTCGGCGTCGCTCTCCGCCACGCCGAAGAGGGTGTACTCGAAACCGCCGACCGCGGCGAAGAAGCGGTTGTCCTGTCCGGAGCGGGTCATCCCTTCGAACTTCAGCAGCCAGGGCCCGGTGGTGTACTGCACGTCCAGGCTGGTCTGGTCGATGAGGTCGTAGTGCGGGCGCAGCACCGGCTGGCCGTTGTCGCTGACCGCGGGCAGCAGGGCCGGCTCGCGGCTGGTGCCGTGGAAGTGTGCGGCGCCGACGTCCCAGTTGTCGAAGGAGTGCGAGTAGCGCAGGGCGAAGTCCACGTGCCACTGCTCGGCCGAGGAGTCGTAGGTGGCGTCCCCGGAGGCGATGGGCAGGGCGCCGCGCAGGCGCGCGTCGTCGTCGGGGAAGCTGCGCTCGCGAAAGCCGGGCAGCACGAAGAAGGACAGCGTGCCCCAGTCGCGCAGCAGGTTGAGGTTGGCCATGGGCTGGCCCAGCTTGTCCTCCTGGTCCGGGCTCTCCACCAGGTCGGTCTGGTTGACGATGTCGATCAGGTGGCGCGACTCGGCGACGCCCCAGAAGACCTTGCTGATGCCCAGCACCGTGTCCCAGTCGTCGCCGGCGTGGTACCAGCTCAGCTCGCGGATGTCGGCGTGGCTGCGGTTCTCGTCGTCGGCATCGAGACGCAGGAAGGGCACGAAGGTCACGCGGTCGTCGCGCCGGTTCCAGCGGTAGCGCAGTTCGGGCTGCAGCACCAGGGACGGCGAAACGCGGGTGTTCTTCTGCTGGTCGTAACGCGGCGATTGCGGAAAGATACGGGTCTCGCCGGCGACATAGCCGGAGAAGTCCAGCGTCGACCAGTCGATGAGCGGCTCTTCTTCCTGCGCTTGTGCCGTTTGCGGCGCCGCCAGGCAGAAGACACCCAGCAGCGCCGCCAAGGGCGCCGCGGCGGCACCTTTGAACCTCCCCCCTCGCATGGCGTCAGCGCAGCCGTTTCAGGCGGTTGGGGTCCAGGTCGTTATCGTCCAGGCCGAGGCGGAACTCCCAGTTGCCGAAGGTCAGCCGCGTGGTTTTGCCGGTCTGGTGGTTCTCCATGTACCAGTCGTCGGCGCGCCAGTACTGGTCCAGGTAGCGGTTGTAGCCGCCGAAGGTCAGGGTCTTGAGCAGCGAGTCCTTGCGGTCGTAGAAGTCGACGCGCTGGGCGCGGTACTCCTGCTGGTCGATCCACACCACTTGGCGCGCATAGCCGGAGTTCTCGTACAGCGGAGTGCGCTCGACCACGAAGCAGGTGATCTCGCCGCAGGCCTCGTCGCGCAGCCAGCGGTAGTCGTACTTGTCGACTTCCTGCGACAGCATGTCCTCGTAGGCGAATTCGCTGCCGACGAAGGGGCCGGACTTGTTGGCCGAGGAGATGCGCTTCACCCGCTTTAACGCCGGCAGGTAAAGCCACTGGTCGTCGGGCTCCAGGATCTTGGTGAAGCTGAGGAAGGCCGTGCCCTCGATATCGCGGGGATGGTCGAAGACGATGAGCGACTTGTCGCCGATCTCCCGCGCCGGCACTTCCAGGGTCTGCACGCGCAGCTCGCGCGTGCTGCTTTCACCCTGCTTGTTGCTCAGCACCATCTTCAGCTCGGCATAGCTGTCCTCGAAGCCGAGGTCGCGGCGGTCCGCTTCCTCGGCGATGGCCCGGCCCTTCTCCTCCGGAGTTTCCGCCAGCGCGGCCCCGGCGAAACCGACCAGCAGCACCGTGAGAATGGCGGCGGCCAGCGCCAGCCGGTCAGTCGGCCGCCTGTGCATCGGCTGTCCGTGCAAGGGCGTGAGGGGTATCGGCATGCTTCTTCTCCTTGTCGATGGCCAGCAGCAACGGCGGCAGCAGCAGGAAGTCGGCGATGAGGGCGGCGAAGATCGCCAGCGCGGTCAAGAGGCCCAGGCTCTGGTTCAGCTCGAAGGCCGAGAGCGCCAGGGCTGCGAAGCCCGCGACCAGCACCGCCGAGGTGACCCAGAGCGCGCGGCCCACCGTCGCGAAGGCATAGCGCACGGCGTCTTCCGGGCTGGCGCCCTTCTCGCGCCGCGCGCGCAGGTACTTGCTGAGGAAGTGGACGCAGTCGTCGACGATGATCCCAAGGCTGGTGGCCGCGACCACGGAAGACGCCAGGCCGATCTCGCCCACCAGGAAGCCCCAGAAGCCGAAGGCCATGACGGCCGGGATCACGTTGGGGATGATGCTGAGCCCGCCGACCTTGAGGCTGCGCAGCGCCAGGATCAGCGACAGCGAGATCAGCACCAGGGCCAGGCCGGTGCCGAGCAGCATGGACTTGATGTTGCGCTCGGAGATATAGGCGAACATGACGAAGGGGCCGGTGGGCTCGCTGGCCGCGCCCGGCATGTTGGCGGCGACCCAGCCGTCGGCAGCGGTCCTCAGCAGCCGCGCCTGCCGGGTGGTGATGTTCTTCAAGGTGGCGATGACGCGCAGCGAGGACTTGTCGACGTTGATCTGGTTGTTGAGGTCCAGGCCGTAGGGCAGGGACATTTCGAACAGCAGCAGATACTGGGCCGCCAGCTCCCGTTCCTCGGGCAGGCGGTACCAGGCCGGATCATCGCCGTGCATGTTCTTGTTCAGGCGGCGGAAGATGTCGGTCATGGACTGCACATGGACCACCTCCGGGCGCGCGCGCAGCCAGGCGGAGAAGGCATCTATCTTCGCCAGATAGCCGGGCTCGCTGATGCCGCCCGCCTCGGCCGCAGGCAGGGAGAACTCCATCTGATAGATCCCCGAAAGATTCTCCATGGCGAAATCGGTGTCGGTGCGGAAGGGGATCGAGGGCTCGAAGTAGTTGACGAACTGGTCGTTCAGCTCGATGCGCGGGATCCACAGCGCCAGCGCCACGACCAGCCCCGTCATGCCCCACAGCAGGGCGCGCCGGCGGCGCAGCACGAATTCCGCCAGGCGCGCCATGGCGTCGTTACCTTGGCTTCGTCGTTTGGGCGCGCGCAGCGGCACCACCGCCAGGAAAGCCGGCAGGAAGGTTACTGAATAGATCCAGGCCGCGGTCACGCCCATGGCGGTGATGTTGCCCAGGTCGCGGAACGGCGGGGCGTCGGAGAAATTGAGGCTCAGGAAGCCGATGGCCGTGGTCAGCGAGGTCAGGAAGACCGGACTGAAGTTGACGCGCAGGCTCTCGACGATGGCCGCGCGCTTGTCGGCGCCCTGGCCCATGGCGTGCAGCAGGGTGACCAGCAGGTGGATGGAGTCCGCCACCGCCAGGGTGAGGATGATGGTCGGCGCGGTGGAGGAGGGCGGCGTCAGTTGGATGCCGAGCCAGCCGGCCAGCCCCATGGCGCTGGCCGCGGAGAGGCCGACGACCAGCAGGGTGACGACGGTGCCGGCGATGGAGCGCAGGAAGACCAGCAGGCCGGCGACGATGATCCCGTACATGATGGGGACCAGGGTCGAGAGGTCGGACAGGCTGGCCTCGCTGAAGGCGGCGTTCAGCGCCACCAGGCCGGTGACCGCCACCTTGATGTCCGGGTGGTCGGCCTCGAAGGCGGCGACCAGCTCGCGGGTCGCGGCCATGGCCTCGGGGACCTCGAATTCGCTCTCGCCGGGCAGGGTGAGAGTCACGTTGACCGCGGTGGTGCGGCTGTCGGGGGCGACCAGGCGGCCGGCGAGCAGCGGCTCCTCCAGGGCGATGGCGCGGATCGCCGCCAGGCGCTCCGGTGTTGGGACCGTGCCGTCTTCCAGCAGCCGCGCCGGCACCAGGTCCTCGACGGTCAGGTCGTCGCCTACGGCGTAGCTGTGCTGGAAGTTGGTGAGGGAATCGACCCGCCGCGAGTAGGGCAACTGCCAGGAGGCTTCGGTGAGCCTGCGCAGCGCGGCCAGGGTCTTGGGCGTGAAGACGTCGCCCTCGGCCGGCTGCAGCACGATCAGGATGTTGTCGTCCTTGGTATAGACCTGCTGCAGGGACTCGAAGGCCCGAAGCTGCGGGTTCTCCTCGCTGAAGAAGACCCGGTAGTCGGTGGAAAAACCCAGGAGGCGCCCGCCGCCGGCCAGGGCCAGGGCCGCCAGCAGGCAGGCCAGCAGCACCGCCCAGCGCCAGCGGATGACCCAGCGGGCATAGGCCACCACCCAGCCGTCGCTGCCCTGGGCGCTTTCTGGATTTCCCCCGGATTTGCTTGCGTTTCCGCCGCTTTCGTGGCCTTGGTATACCATGGACGCTGCCCCGTTGTCGCTTGGATGCCGGTCTTCGTGGTAGTGTTGTGACAAGCGATTTGTTGTAAACTACACTGTGCAGTTTACATATGGTCTTGACGTGGATGTCAAGCGATTGGTGATGGCTGAAGACGTCGAAACTGACAGCGCCCTGACAGGCTGCCCGCCGGAGATGGCGGCAAACGGCGAGGAATCGGCTTCGCCGAAGCGCACGGCGATCGTCGCCGCGGCGACGGAGCTGTTCACGCAGTCGGGCTACGGCGCGGTCTCCATGGACGCCATCGCCGCCAAGGCCGGGGTCTCCAAGCGCACCGTCTACAGCCATTTTCCCGGCAAGGACGTGCTCTTCGCCGCGGTCATGACGCGCCACTGCGGCAGGTTGTCGGGGGAGAGCGTCTGGGAGCTCGATCCGGAGGTCGAACCGCGGGAGATGCTGACGGACCGGGGCATGCGCTTCCTGCGGCTGATCACCTCGCCGGAAGCGGTGAGCCTGTTCCGCACGGTGACGGCGGAGGCCGAGCGCTTCCCCGAGTTGGGCCGGACCTTCTTCGAAACCGGCCCCAAGTGCTGGTTCGGCAGCTTCGAGGACTATCTGCGGGCCCAGGACAAGATGGGCCGGCTGCGCGTGCCCAACCCCGAGGTCGCCGCCAAGTTTCTCTTCGCGCTGCTGAAGGACCCGCTGCACCTGCGTATGATGCTGGGTGTGCAGGCCAAGGTCACGGAGGCGGAGATCGCGGCCCACGTGAAGACCGTCGTCGAGGTCTTCCTGGAGCAGTACCGCCGAGACTGAATCGCCGCGGTACGAATTCCCGGATCTATTGCCGGATGACGCCTTCAGGCCGGAAAGCGTGAAAGACGAAGGCGAAGGTCACGTCGTAGGCCACATCCTCGAGGCCGCCGGCGCCGCGGCGCTGCACCACGACGTTGCCCACGTCGCGTCCCGCGGCAAGGTTCCGGCTGTCCAGCGCCGAGGCCTGGCCCGGCGTCCAGGTCAGGACCAGCCCGCCGCTTTCGATCTTCCCCTCACGCCGTAGGAGTTCCAGGCTCCAGGCCTCCTCGCCGACGGCCACCACACGCGCCAGGGGCGCGATGCCTTCGGGCAGGCTGCCGTCGTAGAGGAAGGGCCGCGCGGCGCTGTCGTAGCCGACGTAGGGGTTGGCGCCGTAGGGGCGCAGCTTCGGATCGGCGGGGACCAGCACTTTGCCTTCGGGAAAACGCGCGGCGAAGTTCTCCCAGGACTCCAGACGCGATGGTACCAGAGCCAGGCGCTTGCCGGTGTGCGCGCCGACGATGGCCTCGCCGAGGAACTGCTGCCACCAACTCTCGGTCGCGCGGTCGTACATGACCAGGTCCGAGTGGCGCAGCAGGCCGGTGGTGCCGAAGGTGGTGGCCGCGCCGGCGACCCGGCGGTCGAAGACGATGGCGGCGTTGCACAGCGGACAGTAGGTCACCGCGACCGGCGTGCCGCCGACGGTGTCGTTGACGATCTCGTGCCAGGTGAGAATGCGCAGCGGATAGGCGCGGGCGTCGCCCGCGATCTCCAGGCCGATCACGGGCTCCGCCGGGGCCAGGTCCGCAGCCTCGGCCACCGCCACGAAGCGCGGGTCGTCGATGGCGGGAATGCCGTCCTTGGGCGGTCCGCCGGAGAGAATCTCGTCGAAGGGGACGGAGGCTTGGGAGAAGTCGGTCGCGGGCCAGGCTGCGGCCCAGCGATCCGGGCCGGCCCGCGCGCCGTCTGCCGTGGCCAGGACCAGGGCCAAGGAAAACACGAGGGCGGCCAGACCGACAGCGACCCAGCCGCGCGGGCGCGGGCGAAGCGGCGTCTTCATGTCGCCATCATGGAGGCGCCGCGGCGGCCTGGGCCAATCACTTCCGCTTGATGGACGTCAGGCCTTGCGGCCGGAAACCTCCGCCAGCAGAGGCGCCAGGGCGTCCATGGTCCGCTCCAGCACGCCGGCCTGGCCGTCGGCGTAGCTGCGGGCGGCGGCGATCATGCCGTGGCGCAGCTCCGCATTCTCCTGCAGTTCCGCCACCGCCGCGGTCAGGGCCGCCGCGCTGTCCACCTGGCGCAGGGCGCCGGCCGTGGCCATGTCGGCGGCCATGCGCGCGAAGTTCGCGGTGTGCGGGCCCGACAGGATGGCGCAGTCCAGCTTCGCCGGCTCCAGGACGTTCTGGCCGCCGTGCGGCACCAGGGAGCCGCCGACGAAAACCACCTCGGCCAGGCGATACCACAGCCCCATCTCGCCGATGCTGTCGGCCAGGTAGACGTCGATGCCGGGCTCGATCGCTTCGCCCAGGCTGCGCTGGGCGACGTTGAGGCCCAGGGTCTCCAGTTCGCGGCGGATCTCCTCGGCACGGTTGGGGTGGCGTGGCGCCAGCAGGGTCAGCAGCCTCGGCAGGCGGTCGCGCAGGGCCTGGTGGATCTCGCCGGCCATGCGGTCCTCGCCGGGATGGGTCGAGGCGGCAAGCCAGCGCGCTCGGCCTGCAAGGGCCGCCTCCAGGCGCGCCAGAGTCTCCGGATCGGCGCTCAGCGGCGCCGCCGCCGCCTTCAGGTTGCCGGGGCAGGCGACGTTGCCGGCCCCCAAGGCCGCGAGGTGCTCGTGGTCCTCCGGCGAGCGTGCCAGCACCAGGGAGAATTTCGACAGCAGTTCGGCGATGACCGGGCGGGCGCGCCGCCAGCCGCGGTAGGAGCCGGGCGAGATGCGGCCGTTGAGCAGCACCAAGCGGGTGCCCCGCCAGGCCGCTTTGCGCAGCAGGTTGGGCCAGAACTCGGATTCGATGATCAGGCCGACTTCCGGGTGCCAATGCCCGAGGAAGCGGTTGACCGCGCTGGGCAGGTCGACCGGCACGAATTGATGGATCACCCCTTCCGGCAGCCGCTCGGCCATGAGCCGGGCCGAGGTCACCGTGCCGGTGGTGACCAGGATGCTGAAGCCCGGCCAGTCGCGGCGCAGGCGCTCGATGAGCGGCAGGGCGGACTGCGCCTCGCCGACGCTGGCGCCGTGGATCCAGATCAGCGGTCCGGCGGGGCGGGCGACGCTGGGCCGGCCGAAGCGCTCTTCCATGCGCGCCGGGTCTTCGCGGCCGCGCTGGCGGCGGAGGTTCAGATAGTGGCGGATCGCCGGCGCCGCCAGGGTGCCGAGCCCCCTGTAGGCGGCGAAGACGCCGCGAGCCAGGGCGCGCCCGAGGCCCCCCTGGGCGGTGCGCTCGCGGTCCGGGGGAATCACCGGGCGGCGTCCTGTGGCGTGTCGCGGAACGTCATCGTCAGACCTTCCTCTACACTGAAGTCGGGAGACCATCCAAGACTCTTACGGATAGGCCCGTTGTCGACGGTAAGGCTGCCGGTCAGCGCCGCGACGCCGGCGCTCCGGCCGAACAGGCGCCCGGCCCCCTTCAGGAGCAATGCCGGGACGGCGAAGAGGCGCGCCGGCCGCCCGCAAGCGCGGCCGATACGCCGCGCCAGCTCGGGCGTCGAAAGATCCTCGCCGTCGCAAAGCGCCAGGGGGCCTTCTGGCGCCGTGTCGCAGCGCAATGCCGCTTCTACCGCGCCGGCGAGGTTGCCGATGAACAGCAGGCTGCGCTTGTTGTCGATGGCAGCGAGGGGCAAAGGCCGCCCGGCGGCAACCAAGCGGGCAAGGCGGCGGAAGTTGCCCGGCGCGCCGGGGCCGTAGATCAGGGGCGGGCGCAGCATGACCAGGACCATGCCGCTGCGGGCGGCGGCTTCGCGCAGCGCGGCCTCGGCTTCCAGCTTGCTCCGCTGATAGGGGCTGGCGGCCGCCGGCTGGCGCTCCGCCACCGCGGCGCCGATGGAGCTGAGGAAGACGAAGCGGCGCACTCCGGCGGCGGCGGCCTGGACGGCGAGCTCGCGGCTGCCGTCGACGTTGACGCGGCGGAAGGCGGTGAGCGGATCCGCCGCGGTCTCGCGCAGCACGTGGACGCGGGCCGCACAGTGCACCACCGCGTCGACGCCGGCCAGGGCTGCGCTCCAGTCGGTCGCCTCCCCGATCTCGCCGACGACAACCTTTTCGACGCCCTCGGGGACCGCGGCGGCGGCGTTGCGCACGCAGGCCCGCACCTGCCAGCCGTGCCGGACCAGGTGACGGCAGATCGCCGCGCCGGCAAAGCCGTTGGCTCCGGTCACCAGCACGGGGGCCATGATCTAGAAGACCAGCCGTTTGAGCACGGCGCGGGTGGCGTAGTGGGCCATGCACCACAGGGCGTGCAGCGGATTCAGTTTCTCGACGCGGCGGTAAACCGACCAGGTCCAGGCGGCCGAACGCTTGGGCTTGCTGGAGAGCGAGCCGGACACCACGCGGTAGCGCGCCAAGTCTTCCTGCAGGCCGTAGGCGGTGAAGCCGCGTTTGAGGATCGACAGCCAGAGAATGAAGTCGTCGCGCCGCGCCTCGGTCATGCGGATCGGCCCGGTCTTGGCCGTGTCGACCATGCCGGTCAGGGTGGCGATGGCGGTGTTTTTCAGCAGCTCCCGGTAGGTCAGGCGCGCGGGCACGCGGACCAAGCGTCCCAGGACGCTGCCGTCCTCGTTGATGCGCCGGAAGGCGGTGTAGGAAACGGCGGCACGGTGCGCCTTCATGAAGGCGATCTGGCGCGCCAGCTTTTCCGGCAGCCAGAGGTCGTCGCTGTCCAGGAAGGCGATGTAGCGGCCGCGCGCCCGCTCCAGGGCGGCGTTGCGCGCCCGGGCGACGCCGCCGTTCCGCTCCAGCCGGATGAGGCGGATGCGCGGGTCCTCGGCTGCCGCGGCGGCGACGATCTCCGCGGTGGCGTCGTCCGAGCAATCGTCGGCAACCAGCATTTCCCACTCGGCGAGGCTCTGCGCCCGGACCGAGGCGATGGTCTGGGCGATGAAATCCTCCGCGTTGTAGGCGGCGGTGACGACGGACACCAGGGGGGGCGTGTCGGGGGTGGGGGGTGGAGGGGAATTCATGACGGAGCTTTGTAGCGGAAATCCGCGGACCTCAGCAACTGCGCCCTCCTGCAGGCGGCTGCCCGGTGGTCAGCCCCGCCCCAAGACCTCGGCCAGGGCGGCGGCCACCCGGTCGACGTCGGAGTCCTCCATGCCGGCGAAGAGCGGCAGCGAGAGCGTACGCTCGTAGTAGGCCTGCGCTCCCGGCAGGTCGAGATCGCCGTAGCGCCGGCGGTAATAGGGCTGCATATGGACCGGGATGTAATGCACCTGACTGCCGATGCCGGCGGCCTTGAGGCGCGCCATCACCCGCGCGCGGCTGATGCCGGCGCCGGCGAAGTCGATGAGCAGCGGATAGATATGCCAGGCCGCTTCAGAGCTCGCAGAGCGGGCGATGGGCCGCACCAGCGGCGCCAGGCCGGCGAGTTGCCGGTCGTAGCGGTCGGCCAGGCGGCGGCGTTGCGCGGCGAAGCGCTTCAGCTTCTTCATCTGGCTGAGGCCGAGAGCGCACTGAATATCGGTGACCCGGTAGTTGAGGCCGACTTCCGGCATCTCGTAGTACCAGGGGTTGGCGCTGCCGTCGGCATCGAAGGCGAGGTCGCGGTGCTGCCACTCCCGCTCTTCGCGCACCATGCCGTGGGAGCGCAGCCGCTGCAGGCGCAGGGCGAGGTTGTCGTCGTTGGTGGTCAGCGCGCCGCCTTCGCCCATGGCGATGGTCTTTACCGGGTGGAAGGAGAAGGCGGTCATGGCGCTCAGCCGGCCGTCGCCGATGGGCTTCGTATTGCCGTCGGCGGCGCGGTAGCGACTGCCGATGGCGTGGGCGGCGTCGTCGACCAGGGTGAGGCCCTGCTCGGCCGCCAGGGCCGCCAGCGCCGGCAGGTCGGCGCACTGGCCGGTCAGGTGCACGGGAAAGACCGCTTTCAGCGGCCCGCCGGGCGCGGCCGCCGCGTGCTCCAGGGCCTCGGCGAGCTGGGGAACCTCCATCAGGCCGCTGTCCGCGTCGCAGTCGGCGAAGACCACCTCGCCGCCGGCCAGGCGCACCGCGTTGGCGGTGGCCAGGAAGGTGACGCTGGGCACGACGACCCGGTCGCCGGGGGCGAGGTCGAGGGCCAGGGCCGCCAGATGCAGCGCTGCCGTGCCGTTGGCGCAGGCAATGGCATGACGCGCCTCGGTGGCTTCGCAGAGCGCCCGCTCGAAGGCCGCGACGGCCGGGCCGGTGGTCAGCCAGTCGCCGCGCAGCACCGCGGTCACCGCCGCGATGTCGTCTTCTTCGATAAGCTGGCGCCCGTAGGGCAGGAAGGGTCCTTGTGAGGGAGCTATTTTCCGCATTCTGAGATCATGGCGGCCAACCGCGCGCCGCCCAGCCAGTCGTCGTTGATGTTGCTGGCAAAGCGAAAGCCCGCCGGAACGGCCTTGGCCTCGCCGTACTGCTGGTTCAGCTTACCGTGCTGGCTGAATTCGGGATAGATGATGTAGCGGTCGCCGATGTCCAGCGTGTTGCGGGCGTCGTCCTCGGTGATCAGCACCTCGTGGATCTTCTCGCCGGGCCGAATACCGACCACCTTGTGCGGCAGATCCGGCGCCATGAACTGAGCCAGCTCCGTGATCTTCATGCTGGGAATCTTCGGGACGAAGAGCTCGCCGCCACGAGTCATCGCCAGGCTGGAGAGCACGAAGTCGACGCCCTGCTGCAGGGTGATCCAGAAGCGGGTCATTTCCGGGTCGGTAATCGGCAGGCTGTCGGCGTTCTCGTCGATCAGCTTGCGGAAGAAGGGGATCACGCTGCCGCGCGAACCCATAACGTTGCCATAGCGCACCACCGAGAAGGAGGTGCCGTCACGGCCCGAGAGGTTGTTCGCGGCGACGAAGATCTTGTCCGAAGCCAGCTTGCTGGCGCCGTAGAGGTTGATCGGATTGGCCGCCTTGTCGGTCGACAGCGCGATGACCTTGCTGACGCGGTTGCGCAGGGAGGCGCGCACCACGTTCTCGGCGCCGATCACGTTGGTCTGGATGCACTCGAAGGGATTGTACTCGGCCGCGGGAACCTGCTTCAGGGCGGCGGCGTGGACCACCACGTCGACATCGCGCAGCGCCATGTCCAGCCTGTCCACGTCGCGGACGTCGCCGATGAAATAGCGCAGCGCGGGATACTTGTCGGTAGAGAGGCTGAGCGCCATCTCGTACTGCTTCAGCTCGTCGCGCGAGAAGACGATGACCCGGCGTGGCGTGTAGCGGTCCAGGACCGTCTCGATGAACTTCTTGCCGAAGGATCCGGTACCGCCGGTGACCAGGACCGACTTTCCGTCCAGGTTGAGGCAGTTGCCGTTTGAGAATTTGTGCTGTTCCGACATCATGGTTCGTCGGTTATGCACTCAATTCATTAAAAAACTGTATGAATCAGGGATTAATCCTGCCCGAAAAGCGGTCTAAGCATCTGGCTTACAAACACTTCGCCGGGATGCTCAATTGCGAAGGGCGGCGGGTCAGGTGCCGGCGGCGATCGCCCGCAGCGGGGCCTCGACGCGCACTTTTCTGCCCAGCAGTTCGAGCAGCAGGACGACCCGCTCCCGGTCGGCCATCTTCTCGAAGAAGCCGAGGCAATCGGCCAGAGCGCCGGAGACGATCCGCAGCGCCTCGCCCTTGCGGAAGCCCTTGGGCTGCAGTTCGATCAGCCCCTCCGCGTTCTCCCGGGCGGCAATTTCCTCGACCACGCCGTCGGGCACCGCCGCCGGCTTCTCGCCGTAGCAGATCAGGTGGTTTACGCCGAAGGTGCCGTTGATCGATCGCCACGGCGCGTCCTCCAGGTCGATCTGGACGAAGATATAGCCGGGAAACAGCGGCGCCCGCACCACGTCGCGCCGGCGGGCGTGGCGGCGCTCACGCCGGTAGCGGGGCAGGTAGGTCCGAAAACCCTGACGTTCGAGATTGAGCCGGGCCCGCTCTTCGGCATGGGCATGGGTGTGCGCGACGTACCACTGTTTCATCCTGCCGCTCCCGATTGCCCGACCGCGACGCGGGGCGCGCGGTGCCGGGAAAGCCTGAGCAGGTTCGGGAACAGAACCCTCTCCGGATCCAGTGCCGCCGCGAGCCGGTTGTAGACGGCCTGCGGGTCCTTGATGTCGGTCACGACGACGACCGCGTCTTCGGGCAGGGTCTCCAGGCTGCGCACCACGGGAACGCCGGCGAACTGCTGGCGGTTGGTCTCCTCGTCGAAGATCGCCACGACCTCGATGCCGGAATCGAGCGCCGCCAGGGTGGCGATCTCGCAGAGGTCGCCGGCTCCAGCCAGGACGGCCCGGGTAAGTCCGCGCGCCTCGCAGGCGCCGAACAGCTCCGCGCAGTCTTCGCGGGCCAGGCGGAAGAAGCTCAGGGAGCGGGCGAGGAACTTCGCGGTCAGGCGGGCCTTTTCGCTAAAGCCCTTGGCGGTCAGGTAGTAGGCGTAGCGCCGCGCCGGGGCCTTGCGGACCTTTATCAGGCCTTTGTTTATGCAGCGCTTGAGGTAGATGTTGGTCAGGCCGAGCGCGATTCCCAGTTCGCTGGCCAGCCCGCGCTGCGTGACGTGATCGCGGGTCTCGATCGCATCGAGCATCAGCCGCGTCGATTCCGCCTCTTGGTCCTGTTCGATCGGTGAGCCTGAATGGGTGCTCAATGGGGGCTCCGCCTGCTCGGCCCTGCCCCCTTGCGAGGGCGTTTGCCTCAGGGCCTGTCTACCCGCGGGGAATCGCGGCTGTCAAGTGTTCAGCGCATGAACGATTTTACGAATCATTAAGCGAGTTCATGGAGTTGATTGGTTTACAAGGACTTATAGCCGGTCCATGGCAAGATGGGGTTTCGTAACTTTAAGTCGGTATGTAATGGTTTACAGTTCTACTCTAAGGAATGGATTGGGAGTGCCGGAGCGTTGAAGCGCTACGTTGTGTTCGATCTGGAAGCCACCTGCTGGCGGCGGGGGGCGGAGGAAGCCCCCTCGGAGATCATCGAAATCGGCGCCGTGCGCTTCGACCAGCCGGGACCCCAGGCGCGTCCGGCGCTGGAGTTTCAGAGCTTCGTGAAGCCCTTCATGGCGCCCAAGCTGTCGGCCTTTTGCACGGAGCTGACCACGATTCGCCAGAGCGACGTCGACCGGGCGCCGGGGTTTCCTGACGTTCTGGCGGCTTTCCATGGCTGGGCCGGCCGGGACGGCGGCTTCACCCTCTTGGCCTGGGGCGACTATGACGGGGCGCAGCTCGGCCGGGATTGCGGCAAACATGGGATCGAGAACCCTTTCGCCGGGGTTCCCTACGTGAACGTCAAAAAGGTCTTCGCCGCTCATTTTGGGCTGTCGCGTGCGGGCGGTCTCGGCGGCGCCCTGAAGCGCATGGGCCTGGACCGGGAAGGCACGGCCCACCGTGCGATCGACGATGCGCGCTCGGTGGTGCGAATCCTCGAGGCGGGCATCGCCGCGGCATTGTGAGCCGGGATCGGGGCGATTGCGGCTGAATACGGCGGCGGTTTGCACTAAAAGAGGGCAGCGCCGTTCCCGCGGCGCGCCCGCCGATCGACAGCCCGCCGACGAAGAGGACGTGCCCCGCGTGACCCTGCCGCAGAATCCGCAACTGGCCGTGGTCGGCCTGGGCTACGTGGGCCTGCCGCTGGCCGTGTCCCTCAGCCGGCATTTCGACGTCCTGGGTTTCGATGTCGACCGGCGGCGCATCGCCGAACTGGAGGAGGGACGCGACCGCACCCGCGAGGTCGAGAGCGGCGTCCTGCGCGCGGCGGCGGTGGCGTTCAGCGACGACCCGGCGGCGCTGGCCGGGCGCGACCTTTTCATCGTCACGGTTCCGACGCCGGTGGATGCCGGCAAGCGGCCGGACCTGGCCGCGGTCGAGGCCGCCAGCCGCACCGTGGGCGCGGCTCTCGCCCCCGGCGCCGTGGTGGTCTACGAGTCGACCGTCTATCCCGGCGTGACGGAGGAGGTCTGCGGCCCGATCCTGGAGCGGGCCTCGGGCCTCAAAGCCGGGCGGGACTTCTTCCTGGGCTACTCGCCGGAACGCATCAACCCCGGCGACCGGGTCCATGCGCTGGAGAAGATCACCAAGGTGGTGGCCGGGCAGACGCCGGAGGTCACCGACTTGCTGGCGGCGGTCTACGGCAAGGTCACGGAAGCCGGGGTGTTCCGCGCCGCCAGCATCAAGACCGCCGAGGCGGCCAAGGTGATCGAGAACGCCCAGCGCGACATCAACATCGCCTTCGTCAACGAAGTGACCAAGATCTTCAATAAGATGGATCTCTCGGTCTACGACGTCCTGGCGGCCGCGCGCACGAAGTGGAATTTCCTGGATTTCCGCCCCGGCATGGTCGGCGGCCACTGCATCGGCGTCGATCCCTACTACCTGGCCCACTGCAGCGAGGTGCTGGGGCTCGATCCCCAGGTGATCCTGGCCGGGCGCCAGACCAACGATTCCATGGCCGGCTATTTCGCCGGACGGATTCTCGGGGCGCTGGCCGAGACCTCGGGCCGCCAGCCGGCCCCCCGGATCCTGGTCCTGGGCCTGACCTTCAAGGAGAATGTGCCCGACCTGCGCAACAGCAAGGTGGTGGACCTGATCGCCGCGCTGCGCCACAAGGGCTGCCGGGTCGATGTTCACGATCCGCTGGCCGATCCCGACGAGGCCGCGGCGCTGTGCGGGCTGGAACCCGTGGCGGACCTGGCGCGGGCCGAAGGCTTCGACTGCGTCGTCGGCGCCGTGGCTCATGACGCCTACCGCGGCATGACGGCGGCGGACTTCGGCGGCCTGCTGGCCGCCGGGGGCATCGTCTTCGACCTGCGCGACCTCTGGACGCCGGGCGATCTGCCGGCCGGCGTCCGGCGCTATTCGATCTGAGGAGGTGAAGAGGGTGTTGGACAGAAAACCGGAAAAGACCGCGCCGTGAGCGTCATTGTCACAGGAGTGGCCGGTTTCATTGGCTTTCATGTCGCCCTGCGGCTCGTCGATCAGGGCCGGGCGGTGATCGGCATCGACAACGTCAACGACTACTACGATCCGGCCCTCAAGCAGGCCCGGCTCGACCGGCTCTGCGGGCGCAACGGCTTCACCTTCAGGCGCCTCGACATTCAGGACCGCGAGAAGATCCCGGCGCTTGCCGGAGAGTTCCCCGAAGTGACGGAGATCATTCACCTGGCCGCGCAGGCGGGCGTGCGCTACTCCCTGGAGAACCCCTTCGCCTACGTCGAGAGCAACGTGATGGGGCATCTTTGCATGTTGGAACTGGCGCGCCGCCTGCCGGAGCTGCGCCACTTCGTCTATGCTTCCTCTTCCTCGGTCTACGGGGGCAACAAGGACCTGCCATTCTCGACCGAGCAGCGGGTCGACAGCCCGGTCTCGCTCTACGCCGCCACCAAGCGCAGCGACGAGCTGATGACCCATTGCTATGCCCACCTCTACGGCCTGGCGGGCACCGGCCTCCGGTTCTTCACCGTCTACGGGCCCTGGGGGCGGCCGGACATGTCGGCCTACATCTTCACCAAGGCGATCTTCGAAGGGCGGCCGATCCGCATCTTCAATCACGGCGACATGCGCCGCGACTTCACCTACATCGACGACATCGTCGACGGCGTGCTGGCGGTGACGGCGCGCCCGCCGCAGCGCCAGGGCGAGGCCGCGGCGCACCGGGTCTACAACCTGGGCAACCACCGCGCCGAGCCGCTGCTGCGCTTCGTCGAGGTGATCGAGCGGGCCTGCGGCCGCGAGGCGATCAAGGAGTTCGCCCCAATGCAGGCCGGCGACGTGAAAGAGACCTATGCCGATATCGAGCCGGCGCGCCGCGATCTTGGCTTCGAGCCCAAGACCTCCATCGACGACGGCATTCCCCGCTTCGTCGAGTGGTACCGCGGCTATCACGGCGTCTAGCCGCGAGCGGGACCTGTTCCCTGCACGGCAGGTATAATTTACAAATTAATTTTGTATAAAAAAATAATTTGCATCCATAAAAAGTAAAATGTTTTATGGCGGCGCCCGCGACGCGCGGGTGCCCAGTTTCCTTGGGCCAGTTTCCCTGGGAATGCGCCGGGCCAGGCCGTCGGCCGCAGATGCGGCCTTGACCTATCATCGGTATGTTCCTTGATTGACGGCGGGAAAGGCGTATACCCCGCCTTCGCATCTGCAGCATCCCTCAAAGGCTGAGGACCTATTCCTTTATGGATCATTTGGACGCTCTCGAAGCGCAATCCGTCTACATCCTCCGCGAGGCCTATGCCCGGATCGAGCCCTTGGCCATGCTCTGGTCCCTGGGCAAGGACTCCAACGTGATGATCTGGCTGGCGCGCAAGGCCTTCTTCGGGTCTGTGCCCTTTCCCGTCATGCACGTCGATACCGGCAAGAAGTTCAAGGAGATGTACGAGTTCCGCGACCGCTATGCCGAGGAGTGGGGCCTGGACTTCCTGCGCGAGGTCTGCCCGCCGATCGAGGAGATCGACCCCTCGCTGCCGCCGGCGGCCCGCTCGGCGGCGCGCAAGACCGAGGGGCTGCGCCAGGCCATCGCCAAGCACGAGTTGAAGGGGGTGATCGCCGGGATCCGCCGCGACGAGCAGGCGACCCGCGCCAAGGAACGCGTCTTCAGTCCCCGCGGCGAGGGCGGCGGCTGGGACTTCCGCGACCAGCCGCCGGAGTTCTGGGACCAGTACAAGACCGATTTCCCGCCGGGCACCCACATCCGCATCCACCCGCTGCTGCACTGGACGGAGCTGGACATCTGGCTCTATACGCAGCGTGAGGGCATTCCCATCGTACCGCTGTACCTGTCCAAGGACGGCAAGCGCTACCGCTCCCTGGGCGACGAGGACATCACTAACCCGGTGGAGTCCGACGCCGCCTCCATCGAGGACATCATCAAGGAACTGCGGACCACCAACACATCGGAGCGTGCCGGCCGCGCCATGGACCACGAGCGCGAGGACGCCTTCGAGCGGCTGCGCGCCACGGGTTACATGTAAGGGAAGAGGGTGCGAAGATGAAGGACAACGGCACCACCGCCCTGACGCCGGACCAGTTGAAGGGCCAGGCTTTGGCAAACGCGGACACCGACGGCGCCCGGGCGCTGCATCGCATCGTGATCGTCGGCCACGTCGATCACGGCAAATCAACCCTGATCGGCCGGCTGCTGTACGACACCGATTCCCTGCCGCCGGGCAAGGTCGAGGAGCTGGAGGCCGTCTCCGCGCGCCGCGGCATGGCGATCGAATGGTCCTTCGTGCTCGACGCCTTCCAGGCCGAGCGCGACCAGGCGGTGACCATCGACACCACGCAGATCTGGTTCAAGACGGCGCTGCGCGACTACGTCATCATCGACGCGCCGGGCCATCGGGAGTTCCTGAAGAACATGGTCAGCGGCGCCGCCAGCGCCGACGCGGCCATCGTCGTGGTCGACGCGGCCGAGGGCGTGCGCGAGCAGTCGCGCCGCCATGCCTATCTGCTGCACCTGCTGGGCATCCGCCAGGTCGCTGTGGTGGTGAACAAGATGGACCTGGTCGACTTCGACCAGGCGCGCTTCGAGGAAGTCTCGAAGGAGATTACCGAATACCTCGAATCCATCGGCGCATCGCCCATGGTCATCGTGCCGATTTCGGCGCGCGACGGCGACAACATGGCCAAGCGGTCCTGGCGCACGCCCTGGTACGACGGCCCGACGGTGCTCTCCGCCCTGGACGGGTTTCACGGCCACCCGGGCCTCGGCGCCCAGCCGCTGCGCCTGCCGATCCAGGACGTCTACAAGTTCGACGCCCGGCGCATCCTGGCCGGCCGTATCGAGAGCGGCGGCATTTCGGTGGGCGACACGGTGCTGTTCTCGCCCTCCAACAAGACCGCGCGGGTGCGCACCATCGAGGGGTGGCCCGAGGACGACAAGCCGGAAAGCGCGGCGGCCGGCGAGTCGGTGGGGATCACCCTGGACGAGCAGCTCTTCGTGGAGCGCGGGGAGACGGTCAGTCACGTGGGCAATCCGCCCAAGCTGACCACCGTGTTCCATGCCCGCCTGTTCTGGCTCGGCCACAAGCCGCTGACCGTGGGCAGCCGCTACAAGCTGAGGCTGCTCACGCAGCAGGCCGAAGTCACGGTGGAATCGATCGAGCGCATCGTCGACACTCAGACGCTGGAGAGTTCCGCCGGCGATTCCGTGGAGCGCAACGCCGTGGCTGAAGTGACCCTGCGCAGCCGCCAGGTGTTGTGCCTCGACGACTACGGCGATCTGCCGAAGACCGGCCGCTTCGTGCTGATCGAGGACTACGACGCCGTCGGCGGCGGCGTCATCTCCATGGAGGGCCTGCCCGACCAGCGCCAGGTCGTCGAGGTGAAGTCGACCAACGTCATCTCGGTGGAGCACCGCCTGACCGCCGACAACCGGGCGACGCGCAACGGCCACCACGGCGGCGTGCTGTGGCTCACCGGCCTGTCCGGCGCCGGCAAGTCGACGCTCGCCATGGAGGTCGAGCAGCGGCTTTTCGCCAAGGGCTACCAGGTCTACGTGCTGGATGGCGACAACGTGCGCCGCGGCCTCAACGCCAATCTCGGGTTCTCCCCGGAAGACCGCACGGAGAACATCCGCCGTGTCGGCGAGGCGGCGGCTCTCTTCGCCGACAGCGGCATCATCTGCATTACCGCCTTTATCTCGCCCTACCGGGTCGACCGGGATCGCGCCCGCGCCTCGGCGCCCGGCCGCTTCCACGAGATCTACGTCAAGGCGGATGTGGAGACCTGCGAGCAGCGCGATCCCAAAGGCCTCTACAAGAAGGCCCGCGCCGGCGAAATCCGTCAGTTCACCGGCGTTTCGGCGCCCTATGAGGCGCCCGAAGCGCCCGATCTGGTCGTCGATACCGCGACCGAGACGGTGCCCGAATCGGTGGAGCGGATCATCCGCTACGTGGAGAAGGTCTTTGTCCTGAAACGCGGCGAGCGGCCTCAGGCTTGACCTCCGGCTCCGCCGCGGCGGCGCCGCCGCGCCGCGGCAGTTCGGCCGCGGCCGCGACAGCGCCCGTCGCGCGCGGCATGGCGGCGCTGGGGGCGAGCAGCAACGGCGTCAGGCCGCTGTCCTGCAGCGTCTCGCGGATGCCGACCGCCAAGCGGCGGAACATTTCCGTTTCGTTTCCCCGGTAGCTGGCGTCGAAGTAGCGCATCCTGCCGAGCCAGTCGGGATCGTCGTAGAACGCGGTGACGGCCTCCAGGGCCGCGCCGCTGGTCGTCGGACCGTCGTTCGCCGCCTCTTTCGGCCTCATTCCCTGGGCCATCGCCGGCACCGTGGCCATGGGCTACTTCTACCACAACCAGGCCTTCCTCCACCTGCGCAAGGCCATCCTGCCGATGTCGGTCAGCAGCCTGACCTGCATCCTGCTGAATGCCTATTTCAGTTGGTACGGCGCGCTGGCCTACGGCGTGGCGGGGGTCCTGGCGGCGACCATCGCCGCCTTCATGATCTCCGCGGTGATCAGCGGCATCTACATCGCCTATCACTACAACATCTTCGGCAGTTTTCTCGCCTTCGCCCAAGGCAACGCCCGCCAAGGGGGCTAGCGGCCCCCGCTAACTGCGCGGCGGCGGGACGGAAGACGCTTCCTCCGGCGCCGGCAGCAGGGCGACGAAGATCGCTGCCGCCGCGCCGATCACCGACAGCCAGTGGCTCTGCCAGATGCCGTAGGCCGTGCAGGCGATGCCCAGAAGGGTGACGGTCATCGCCGCCGCGGCGCTGCGTTGTGCCGGCGCAAGGCGGTCGATGCGTCCGGCAACGACCGCCAGCAGGCCCAGGGTCATCAGGCCGCCGATCAGCCCCAACTCCACGAGGATCTGCAGCCCTCCGTTGTGCGGGTGGGAGGGAATGATCTTGCCGCCGGTCCGGAAGGGCTGGGCGTCGCCGGCGGGCAAGGCCGGAGAAGAGTCGAAACCCCAGCCGAAGATGGGGCGCTCGGAAAAACGCTCGCTGACCACGCTCCAGATGTGCAGGCGGTACTGTCCGGTTTCGGGGATGATCCGGCTGCGCTCCAGATCGGCCTGCTGGACGACTTCGACCACCAAGGGTGCGGCGAAGAGCGCGCCGGCAATGGCCAGGACCAGCACCAGCCGCGCGGCCCCGCGGCTCCAGGCGGCCAAGGCGGCCGCCAGCAGGCCCGCGGCGAGCGCCACCATGGACGCCGAGGATTCGGAAAACAGCGTCAGCGCCAAGACGGCGGGCGGCAGGGCCAGCGCCACGGCGCGCCGCTGCTGCTGCCAGGCCAGCAGCGCCAGCGGCCAGGTCAGCACGGCCAGGGCGGAGATGCCGCGGTTGAGGCGGGAATAGGTGGCATAGTCGCCGGCCAGCGGTCCGCGGAGCAGCGTGAGGAGCGGTGACTGGAACGCCAGCTCGACGACCACCAGCAGCAGGGTGGCGGCAAACCCCAGGCAAAAGCCCAGCGCCACCCGGCGGCGCTGGGCCGCGTCGAGGAAGCGGGTAAGGCCCGTCAGGTAAAGCAGCGCGAAGAGCAGCAGGCCGATCCGCGCCGCCAGCTTGGCCGCGTCCGCCGCATCGAAACTCCAGGCCGACGCGATCAGGCACCAGCCGGTCAACAGCCCCAGGCAGAGGGCCAGGGGGCGGTCGACGATGCGCCAGGGCAGCGCCGGCGTGCCGAGCAGCAGTCCGCCGGCAGCGGCGGTGGCCAGCACCAGGGGAACCACCGCCTTGTCGGCCAGCAGCGCGAGCGGGGTCAGCAACAAGGCAAAGCAAGCGAGAAGCAGCCCGAGGCGGGCGCGGCGCGCCGTCTCGGCGCGCAGGGATTCAGGAGCGGTTGTCACGGGGAATCTTGTAGAGGATCGCCACGGGCAAGGAAACCGTTCAGCGGAGGCACGCCGTCAGCCGTTGGCGACGGCCTGACGCTCCTCGGCCTCGCGCCGTATCTCCTGGCGCCGGGTGATCAGCGAGGTGGTGAGCACGGCGGCCGCCACCAGGCCGACCAGGACGGTGCAGACGGCGTTGATTTCCGGCGTCACGCCCAGGCGCACCTGGCTGTAGATCTTCATCGGCAGGGTGGTGGCGCCGGGCCCGGTGGTGAAGCTGGCGATCACCAGGTCGTCCAGGGACAGGGTGAAGGACAGCAGCCAGCCGGCGATCACCGCCGGGGCGATGATCGGCAGGGTGATCTGGAAGAAGGTGCGCCCCGGCGGGCTGCCCAGGTCCATGGCCGCCTCCTCGATGGAGCGGTCGAAGCCGGCCAGGCGGGACTGCACCACGACCGCCACGTAGCACATGGAAAAGGTGATGTGGGCGAGGGTGACGGTGACGAAGCCGCGGTCCAGGGCGACGGCCACGAACATCAGCAGCAGCGACAGGCCGGTGATGACCTCCGGCATGACCAGAGGCGCGTAGATCATGCCCGAAAACAGGGTGCGCCCGTGAAAGGGGCCGAAGCGCGACATGATGAGGCCGGCCAGGGTGCCCAGCACGGTGGCGAAGGTGGAGGAGGTGAAGGCGACCTTCAGCGTCACCCAGGCGGCGTTCATCAGGCCTTCGTTCCGCAGCATCTCGGCATACCACTTGGTCGAAAAGCCGGCCCAGACCGTCACCAGACGCGATTCGTTGAAGCTGTAGATGATCAGCAGCGCGATCGGCAGATAGAGGAAGAGGAAGCCGAGCAGCAGCGAGGCGACGTTGAACCAGGTGAGGCCCTGTTTCATGTGCTCAGGCCCTCGCTCGCGCGTTGCGTTCCTGCTGGCGCTGGAACAGGACGATCGGGATGATCAGAACCAGCAGCAGGATCACGGCCACCGCCGAGGAGACCGGCCAGTCGCGGTTTTTGAAGAATTCGGTCCACAGGGTCTTGCCGATCATCAGGGTCTCGGACCCGCCCAGCAGGTCCGGGATGACGAACTCGCCGACCGCGGGGATGAAGACCAGGAAGCAGCCGGCCACGATACCGGTCATCGACAGCGGCATGGTCACCACCCAGAAGGCCTTGATGGGCCGGCAACCCAGGTCGGCCGCGGCCTCCAGCAGGCTCAGGTCCATCTTCTCCAGGTTGGCGTAGAGCGGCAGCACCATGAAGGGCAGGTAGGAATAGACGATGCCGATGTAGACGGCGGTATCGGTGTTGAGGATGGTCAGGGGCTCGTCGATCAGGCCCAGGCTCGTCAGCGCCAGGTTCAGCAGACCTTCCTTTTTCAGAATCCCGATCCAGGCATAGACGCGGATCAGGAAGGAGGTCCAGAACGGCAGGATCACCAGCATCAGCAGGGCGAAGCGCCAGCGCCGCGGCGCCCGCGCCATGGCGTAGGCGATGGGATAGCCGACCAGCAGCGTCATCACGGTCGAGGTCGCGGCGATCTTCAGGGAGCTGAGGTAGGAGTTGATGTAGAGCGGATCGTCCCAAAGCCAGAGATAGTTTTCCAGCGAGCCGTGAAAGGCGATCCAGCCGTCCTCGACGAAGGTGATCAACTCGGAATAGGGCGGTATCGCCACCCGTACTTCGACGAGGCTGATCTTCAGCACGATGAGGAAGGGCGTTAGGAAAAAGACCAGCAGCCAGAGGTAGGGAACGGAGATGACGAGGTATTTGAGGAGGCGCTGATTTTTCTGCCGGGCGGCTGCGGCGGTCTCGACGGCGGCCTGCGAAACGGGGGCGGGCGAAACGGGGGCCTGCGAAACGGGGGCGGGCGGCGGGGAGGATGACACGCTGGCGTCCTCAGTCCCGCAGAACCACGGCGGCGTCGGGCGCCCAGGTGAGGTAGACCCGGTCCTCCCAGGTGATCGGCCGTTCGATGAGGCGGGCCATGTTGGCCTGGGTCGCGGTGATCATCTTTCCGCTGTCCAGTTTGACGTGATAGGTCGAGAGATTGCCCAGATAGCCGATGTCCCAGACTTCGCCGGTCATGCAATTGCGGCTGGCGTCCGCCGGCGCTTCCTTGGAGATGCGCACTTTCTCGGGCCTCAGCGCAACCCACAGCGCGGCGTCTCCGCCTTCTTCGGCATAGGGGCCGGTCTGGATCGTGCAACCGGCCTCCGGGCACTGCAGCAACAGGTGGTCGCCTTCACGCTGGGCGCCGCGGCCCTCCAGGATGTTGACCTCGCCGATGAAGTCGGCGACGTAGCGGGTCTTGGGGGCCTCGTAGAGTTCGCCCGGGGTCGAGACCTGGACGATCTTGCCGTGGTCCATGACCGCGATGCGGCTGGAGACGGTCATCGCCTCCTCCTGGTCGTGGGTCACGATCACAAAGGTGATTCCGGTCTCCTCCTGGATGTTCATCAGCTCGAACTGGGTCTGGGTGCGCAGGTTCTTGTCCAGTGCGCCCAGAGGCTCGTCCAGCAGCAGCATCTTCGGCTTCTTCACCAGGCTGCGGGCCAGGGCGACGCGCTGCTTCTGGCCGCCGGAAAGCTGGTGCGGCTTGCGCTTCACGAACTGGCCGAGTTGGACCATCTCGATGACCTCCGCAACGCGCTGGGCGATCTCGGCCTTGGGCACGCGGTCCTGCTTCAGCCCGAAGGCGATGTTCTGCTCGACCGACATATGCGGGAAGAGGGCATAGGACTGGAACATCATGTTCACCGGCCGCTCGTAGGGCGGCACGCCGGACATGTCCTCGCCCTCCAGCAGGATCTGGCCTTCGCTGGGAACCTCGAAGCCGGCCAGCATGCGCAGCAGCGTGGTCTTGCCGCAGCCCGAGGGGCCGAGCAGGGAGAAAAATTCGCGCTTGTAGATGTCGAGGGAGACGTTGTCGACGGCGACGAAGTCGCCGAAGCGTTTGGTCACGCCGACGATCCGGACGTGGGGTTTCTCGTTGGGGTCTTCCCAAGGGGCCCAACGCTGGCGCGAGGCCGAAGAGCCGCTGCGCGCCTGGTTGCTTGCAGTGCCTGCTCCGCTCATCCCGTCCTGTCCCCCCTTGCCGCCGGAGGGCGCCGGGCCCGGCCCGCTGCGCCCCGCGCGGCCTGTCTCCCAAATGGCGGACGGCCCCGCGCCGGTGTCGGGGCGGGGCCGTCGCTTAGGCTTACTGGCCGCTCTTCACCTTGGTCCAGAGGCGGGTCACGACCCGCTGGACCTTCGGCGGATAGGACGTAACCGTATAGAGGGAGTTCAGGGCGGCCTGCGGCGGGTAGATCGCCGGATCGCCGATCACCTCTTCATCCAGGAACTCCTGCGAGCCCTTGTTGCCGTTGGCGTAGTAGACGTAGTTCGACGCCTTGGCCATGACCTCCGGCTCCATGATGTAGTTCAAGAAGGCCAGGGCTTCCTCGGGATGCGGGGCATCGGCGGGGATCGCCATCTGGTCGAACCACATCAGGGCGCCCTCGTTCGGGATCGAGTACTTCACGGTGACGCCGTTATCGGCCTCGTCGGCGCGGTCGCGGGCCTGCAGTACGTCGCCGGACCAGCCGACGGCCATGCAGATGTCGCCGTTGGCCAGGGCGTTGATGTACTCAGAGGAGTGGAACTTCTGGACGTAGGGGCGCACGGCCATCAGCACGTCCTCGGCCTTGGCGATGACGTCGGGATCCTTGCTGTCGGGATTCTCGCCGAGGTAGTTGAGCGCCGCCGGGATCAGTTCGGTCGGAGCATCGAGGAAGTGGACGCCGCAGTCGGCGAACTTGGAGATGACGTCCGGATCGAGGGCCATGCGCCAGGACTCGACCGGTGCGTCGGGCATCCGCTCAAGAATCTTTTCCTCGTTGTAGCCGATGCCGGTGGTGCCCCACATGTAGTTGATGGAGTAGTCGTTGCCGGGGTCGTAGGTCGCGGTGCGCTTTTCCACCACGTCCCACATGTTCTTCAGGTTCGGCAGCTTGTCCTTGTCCAGCTTCTGGAACACGCCGGCCTGGATCTGGCGCGACAGGAAGGAGCCCGTGGGCACCACCACGTCGTAGCCGGTGCCGCCGGCCAGCAGCTTGGTCTCCAGCACCTCGTTGGAATCGAAGACGTCGTAGACGACCTTGATGCCCGTCTCCTTCTCGAAGTCCTCGAGGATCGATTCGTCGATGTAATCGGACCAGTTAAAAACGTTGACGACTTTTTCTTGTGCCTGGACCGGGCCCATCGTCAGGGCGAGGGCGATTGCCGCGCCCGCCGGGGCGAAATAACGTGATTTTGTCATGCCTGCATCCCTGTTGACCTGACTTCATGTCGGTGTTTTCGCATGCCTTATCACGGCCCTGCAGGCCGCGCTCTCCTTGATATCAAGCCGTCCCGGTGGGGCTTGTCAATCCCGGATAACGGCCCGGCGGTGTGAATTGGCGCGGCCCGGCGCCGCTGCCGCCGAGCGGCGGGCGGCCGGCACCGCCGTGCCGATGCGGTCCGCGGTCCGCCATAACTTCGCCGCTTTTGCCGGGCAAACATCACGGTTGAGGGGGCTACCCCTTGGCGATACCCTGATACATCCGGGCGGGGAGTTCCGCTGAACGGCCGGAGGTTGGAGACGTGCCAGAGCTGCATCGCGGCGCTTAACACTTTTGCCGGCTTCTCCGATGGCTGGGCCAAATTTGTCACACCCGCCAGGATGCGTTGCAGACTAGGCACTTGGGGTCGCATCTTGATGCTGCGCACCGGACACGGTACTGCTCCCCGACATCTATCTTAGGATTTCGTTAAGAAATTGAGGTTCACGATTGAAGGGTTCCGGTTCAGAACCGGAATGGTGCGAAGGTCAGGAAAACGATAATGAGACTCCTAATCGGGGTCCTGGGGACGGCATTGCTGGGTCTTTCCGCGTGTGCGGAACTGGGCATCCAGTTCCCAGATTTTCGCGGTCCGGCCACCGAAACTGCACGCCCTGCGGCTGAAGAGCAGGCGCTGAGCAATGCGGGCAGGTTCCCCGAGGACATAACGGAGGAAGTGGCCAAGCTGAAGCCGCCGCCGCCGCTTCCGATTCGTAAGCCCGAGGTGCCCCCGGCGGCGATCGAAGCGGCCAAGGTGCCGGAGGTGGAGCCGGATTCGCTGGTCGGCCTCGACTTCGAGCGGACCACGGCGCTGCTCGGCGAGCCGGCGCTGCTGATCGAGGAGCCGCCGGCGAAGATCTGGGCCTACAACGGGGCCAGCTGTGTCCTACATGTATTTTTCTATCCCAAAGTGGGTGGGACCGATTTTCGTGTATTGACGTACGAAGTGAAAGGCGGGGCCGAGGGGGATGCGTCGAGCGACGCGGACCCCAAGGATTTCGCCCGTCTTTGTTTGAGCGAACTGCTGGTGCAGGCCGAGGCGAGCCGGGGCGGCGAGGACGCTTCCCCGATTCAGCCGGCGAATGGGACGGCCGACGGCAGTTAGCAGGTAGCCATATGCGAGGAGCAGGCAAACAGTAAGGGGGCGCTGGCAAGCGCAGTGACAATGATGGCTGTACAGCCGGTCGTGACAGAGACCACTTTCAATCGTGTTTTCATCGTTGATGACGACGACCTGTTCCGTGAGTCCCTGGGGCTCAATCTCGCCGAGGAAGGTTACGAGGTCGTCGATTTCGCCAACGGGGAAAGCGCCCTGGAATTCATGATGTCCGGCGAAGAGGCCGAGGCGGTGCTGCTGGATTGGCGCATGCCGGGCCTGGACGGCCTGGCGGTGTTGCGCCGGATGCGCGAATGCCGCATTCAGACGCCGGTGATCTTCCTGACCGTGCTCAGCGACGAGATTTACGAGGAGGCCGCCCTCAAGTGGGGCGCCGTGGACTTCATCGACAAGTCGCGGCGCCTGCCGATCATCCTGCAGCGCCTGAAGCTCATCACCGAAGGCGTGAAGCCCTCCGCCGAGGGCGGCGGCCAGACCCCGGCGGTGATCCGCAACGGCCCGCTGGAGCTGAAGACCGACATCAGCCGCGCCTTCTGGGACGGCAAGCAGGTGGACCTCACCCTCACCGAGTTCGCCATCGTGCTGTTCCTGGTCTCCCAACAGGGCGGGGACGTCTCCTATCGCCAGATCTACGACATCGTGCGCGGCAAGGACTTCGTCGCCGGCTACGGGCCGGACGGCTACCGCGCCAACGTGCGCTCCTTCATCAAGCGCATCCGTAAGAAGTTCCGCGACGTCGACGAGAATTTCGACGGCATTGAGAATTATCCGGGCTTCGGCTACCGCTGGCGCGACCAGAACGGTAAGGGCGGAGCCTGATCCTCATGGCTGTGCGGGTCGAAGGTCCGGCGTCGCCGGCTGCGCCGCGCAGTTTCGCCCCCGGCCTGCCGTTTCGCTCGCTGATCAGCAAGCTGATGCTGCTGCTGGCGATTTTCTGCGCGGTCCCGGTGATTCTCTATATCCAGTTCCGCGAGGCCGATGCGGAAAAGCGCTTCCTGCTGATGGAAAGCGTGCGTGAGCAGGGCCGCATGGTGGCGGAAAGCCTGCGCCCGCTGCTTGAGCAGCAGGAAATCTCGTCCCTGCCGCTGCTGAACGACGAGGTGGCGCGCTTCGCCACCAAGCAGACCGGGGTGAAGGTGCTGTTCCGGCCGGCCGGCGAATACGGCGCCGAAAGCTTCTATTTCGTCGCCTCGCAACCCACCATCGCCCCCACCGAGCTGGCCGAGGAGCGCGACCGCCTGGTCGAGCGCGGGGTCTTCGACAACCTGGCGCAGAGCTGTTGGGGCGAGCTCTCCATGGCCCTGCGCCACCGCCGCCCTTCGGGCGCGGAGGAACTGCTGACCTCCATCACCCCGATCAATACCGGCGCCGGCTGCTGGGCGGTGATCACCACCCACTCGACGGCGGAATTCCTGGGCACCTCCATCGACCAGCCTTACTGGAAGACCATCGAGGTGCGCATCGCCGCGGCCATCTACTTCGCCATGGCGATCTTCACCATCGGCCTCTTCGTATCGATCTGGCGCGGCCTCATGCGCTTTCGCCGCCTGGCCCGCAGTATCCGTACCGGCGCCAGCCATGTCAGCTTCGCCCAGCAGAACCGGGTGCCCGAACTGGCCCCGGTGGCCGAGGAGTTCGACCGCATGACCATGGCGCTGCAGGATTCCGCGGAAAGCATCCGTCTGGCCGCCGAGGACAATGCCCACGCCTTCAAGACGCCGATCGCCATCATGCGCCAGTCGCTGGAGCCGTTGCGGCGCTTCGTCTCCCCCGACGAGGTGCGCGGCCAGCGCGCGCTCGACGTGCTGGAAGTCTCCATCGACCGCCTCGATCACCTGGTGGCCTACGCCCGCCGCCTCGAGGAAACCACGGCCGAACTGCTGGACCCGCCGCGCCAGAAGATCTCCCTGACGCGGATGGTCGAGCGTATGCTCGCCGCCTATGCCGACACCTTCGCCGGCAGGCGCCTGATCCTCGACGCCCGCCTGCAGCCCGACATCTTCGTGCTGGCCGGCGAGGATCTGTTGGAAACGGTGTTGGAGAACGTCATCGACAACGCCATCGAGATCTCGCCGGCGGGTTCCAAGATCATCGTGGAGTTGCGCGCGGTGCAGGGACGGGCGGAGCTGGCGGTGCTGGATCGCGGCCCCGGCGTACCCTCCGGCGAACTGACGCGCATCTTCGAACGTTACGTTTCCCTGCGTTCCAAGCCGCTTCCCGCCGATTGCGAGGGTGACGGCGGCGAGGGCAGCCCGCACATGGGCATCGGCCTGTGGATCGTGCGCCGCAACCTGCAGGCGATCGGCGGCAGCGTCCGCGCGGAGAACCGCTCGGACGGCGGGCTCGCAATGGTCATGCGCTTTCCTCTTGCCGCCTAACGCTCTTTTGGGGTGAGTTAAGGTGTTGCTGCGCAATTTATTGCTAAATCATTAATTTCCTTAAACTTCATCGCCACAACTTTGACGCACCCGTTAGTTGAAGGGGGCAGTATCTTCAGGTCGATGCGGAGCAAACAGACCACACATGTCCAATGCCTTGACGGCGTTCCCCTCGGCCCGGTCGGGAACGATTCAGCGGACATGCGGTGGGAAAGGGGAAGCATTCTGACGGCCCCTCCCTTCGGGTACTCCCCCGAGCTTCCCCTGCGCCGGCCGGGTGGCCCGAATACCCGGCCGGCGCTCGCCGCATTGCCGCGTCCTTCCAGCCTGCCGAAAGGCATCGCCAGCAGTCTGCGGCGGCTGCGCGGCCTGCATCTGCGTCTCTCGCTCTGCCGGGTGTCCCTGGCGCCGGGCTGCGACAGCCGGCTCGGCGGTATCGACGACCGCTCGCTGATTGCCGAACTGGCCGACGACGGCTCGCTGTTCGTCATCTTCATTCATCCCCAGGGCATCACCGACGAGGAAGGCGCGGGCGGTCTCTGCGACCGCCTGATGCAGTC
Source organism: Pelagibius sp. CAU 1746 (assembly GCF_039839785.1). Classification (NCBI taxonomy): domain Bacteria; kingdom Pseudomonadati; phylum Pseudomonadota; class Alphaproteobacteria; order Rhodospirillales; family Rhodovibrionaceae; genus Pelagibius; species Pelagibius sp. CAU 1746. The sequence continues at coordinate 702,685 of NZ_JBDOQT010000002.1, read as the reverse complement.
GCTGGGCGATATCGGCATGCCGCTGGGGGCGCTGCGGGTCGCCATCCTGCCTTGCGACGCCGCGGCCATCGACGACAGCGATGCGATCCTTCAAGTGGTGATGGATCAGCCAAGCCGTCCCCTGCTGAGCGCCGCGGGCCTGGTCGGCGCCGCCGCATCCTGACCGCCATATCCTGATCGCCGCTCCCCGAGGAACCGGCCCGGCTGGAATCGCCGAACGCGATCCACCGGCCCTGTGACTCTGCTCAATATCTTTGAGATAGATCGGATTCACACGACCAGACCGGACCACATTGCGGGTCCGTCTCATCGTGATCCGATCTAGCCCGAACGCCGTCCCCCCGCGCCTGCACCGGCGTCGCCCTGCGGCGCCAGCGTGGCCTCCAGCGCCGGGTAGCAGACGGCCAGCGTGACGGCGCGCGCCGCCATGAAAATCATGAAACTGAGCCACAGGCCGTGATTGCCCAGCGGGCCCAGCAGCAGCCAGTCGGCCAGCAGGAAAACCGCGAGCGAGGCCAGCATGGCATTGCGCATGGCGGCCGTCCGCGTGGCGCCGATGAAGATGCCGTCCAGCAGGAAGCTCCACACCGAGATCAGCGGCGAGGCGATCACCCACCAGAGATAGGTTTCGGCGCTCGCGCGCACCTCGGGCAGGGAGGTGAAGAGGGCAATGAGCAGCGGCCCGACGGCCAGCAGCACCAGGGTGGCGACGAGGGCGCCGGCCAGGCCCCAAAGGGTGCAGACCACCACCGCGCGGCGGAAGGTCGCGCGGTTGCGCGCGCCCAGGGCGCTGCCGGCCAGGATCTCCGCGGCATGGGCGAAACCGTCCAGGCCGTAGGCGACTATCGACTGGAACTGCAGCAGGATGGCGTTGCCGGCCAGGATGACGTCGCCGAAACCGGCGCCGTCCGAGGTGAAGACGGCGAAGGCGAGGACCAGGCAGAGGGTGCGCAGGAAAATGTCGAAGTTGACCCGCAGCAATGCGGCCAGGCGGGCCGGATCGCGCAGCCGTATCCAGTCGGTGCGGACGGGGCGCAGCTTCAGGGCGCCCAGGATGAAGGCGAGCCCGGCCAGCGCCGCTACGGATTCGGCGAGGAAGGTGGCCCAGGCGACACCGGCCACGCCCCAATCGAGGCCGATGACGAAGACCAGGTCGAGCAGGATGTTGGTGCCGTTCAGCAGCAGTTGCAGGACCAGCGCCGCCTGCGCCCGCTGCACGCCCAGCAGCCACCCCAGCACGACGTAGTTCACCAGAGCCGCGGGGGCGCTCCATACCCGGACGTCGAAGTAGACCGCGGTATGGCCTTCGACTTCGGCGCTGGCGTCCATGGCCCAGAGGGCGATGGAGCGCACAGGGCTCTGCAGCAGGATGACCAGCAGGCCGAAGCCCAGCGCCAGGCCGAGGGGGCGCAGCAGGCAGGCGCGCAGTTCGGCGGTGTCGCCGGCGCCGTGGGCCTGGGCGGTGAAGCCGGTGGTCCCCATGCGCAGGAAGCCGAAACCCCAGAAGATGAAGCTGAAGATGACGCTGCCCACGGCGACCCCGCCGATGAAGCTGGGGTCGGGCAGGTGGCCGACCACCGCGGTGTCCACCGCGCCCAGCAGCGGCGTGGTCAGATTTGCCAGAATGATCGGCCCCGCCAGGCGCCAGACGCGGCGGTTCCAGTCCCCGGTTTGGTTGCCGGGGGCTTGGCCGCCGGGGCGGGCCGGTTCTGTCGCCGGGCTGACGGTCATCGCGCGGGAGGTCCTCTTGCGGTAGCGTAGACGGATCGGAGCGGGGGGCGCGATCATAGGTCGCCGCGGCGAAAGGGCAAAGGCTGGGCTGCTTTGCAAGAATCGGGCGGGTCGCGGCTTGGCGCAACCCGCCGGTATCACTAAGATGCCGGCCCTGAAGCGCCCGGAAAGGGGCGCGCAGACAGCTTCAAGAACGACCGCCCCCGGGCTTCCGGCTGGCGCGGCAAACCGACATCCGAGGGGCGTATGGCAATCCAGCATCCTTATCTTCTGTTTCTCGGCGACGCGCCGGACCAGCTTGCGGCCAAGACCGCTCAAGGCGTCGCGCATTGGCGTCCGGACTGGTGCCTGGGCCAGCTTCGCCTGGAGGGTTGCCAGACCGACCTCGGTCTTACCGACATGTCCCTGGAGGAAGGGGCCGCCGCCGGCGCCAAGACCCTGGTGATCGGCGTCGCCAACCGCGGCGGCGTGTTCTCGGAGAAATGGATATCGGTGCTGGAGAAGGCCCTGCTGCTAGGCTACGACCTGGCCGCCGGCCTGCACAACCGCCTGGCCGACGTGGCGGTGCTGAAGGCGGCGGCCGAACAGCACGGCCGCAGGCTTTTCGACGTGCGCCATCCCGACCGCGAGTTCGAGGTTGCCAACGGCCGCAAGCGTTCGGGCAAGCGCCTGCTCGCCGTCGGCACCGACTGCTCCGTCGGCAAGATGTACGCGACGCTGGCCATCGAGAAGGAGATGCGCGCGCGCGGCATGAAGGCCGACTTCCGCGCCACCGGCCAGACCGGTATCCTCATCGCCGGGTCGGGCGTTTCCATCGACGCCGTGGTGGCGGATTTCATCTCCGGCGCCGTCGAGTATCTCTCGCCGGCCAACAGCGCCGACCACTGGGACATCATCGAGGGCCAGGGCTCGCTGTTCCACGCCTCCTACGCCGGTGTCTCCCTGGGGCTGCTGCACGGCGCCCAGGCCGATGCGCTGGTGCTGTGCCACGAGCCGACGCGGCGTCACATGCGCGGCCTGCCGGACTATCGCCTGCCCGATCTGAGGCACTGCATGGAGGCCAACCTGGCTGCCGCGCGCCTGACCAATCCGGAGGCGGAGTTCGTCGGCATCGCCGTCAATACCTCGCAGATGGACAAGGCCGAGGTGGCCGACTACCTGGGCCGCTTGGAAGGCGAGTACGGCCTGCCCACCGTCGACCCCTTCGCCACGGGCGTCGCGCCCATCGTCGACCGCCTGCAGTAGGTCCGGCATGGTCCAACTCACGGTGCGCCACGAAGCCTGGCCGGTACGTGGCAAATTCACGATTTCCCGCGGCAGCCGCACCCAGGCGGACGTGGTGGTGGCGGAGCTGAGCGACGGCACGCACGTCGGGCGCGGCGAGTGTTTGCCCTATCCGCGCTACGGCGAATCGGTGGAGGGCGTCATCGCCGAGATCGAGGCGCTTGGCGGTCCCCTCGCCGAGGGGCTGGACCGCCGGGGCCTGCAGTCGCGCCTGCCCGCCGGTGCGGCGCGCAACGCCGTCGACCTGGCGTTCTGGGACCTGGAGTGCAAGCGCGCCGGCAAGCGCCATTGGGATCTGGCCGGCCTGCCGCAGCCCGGTCCGGTCACCACCGCCTTCACCCTGTCCATCGACACGCCGGAGGAGATGGGCCGCAAGGCGGCCGCGAACGCGGAGCGCCCGATCCTGAAGCTGAAACTGGCCGGGCCGGACGACCTGGACCGGGTCGAGGCGGTGCGCGCCAATGCGCCCAAGGCCCGCATCGTCGTCGACGCCAACGAGGGCTGGACCGCCGCCCAGTACAGCGCCTTGGTGCCCGATCTGCAGCGCCTGGGCGTGGTCATGGTGGAACAGCCCCTGCCGGCCGGCGACGACGCCGCGCTGGCCGGGATCGAGCGGCCGGTTCCGGTCTGCGCCGACGAATCCTGCCACGACACGGCGACCCTGGCGGCCCTCAAGGGGCGTTACGACATGGTCAACATCAAGCTCGACAAGACCGGCGGCCTGACCGAGGCGCTGCGACTGAAGCAGGCGGCCGAGGCCGAAGGCTACGGCATCATGGTCGGCTGTATGCTCACCACCTCGCTGGCCTGCGCGCCGGCGGTGGTGCTGGCCCAGGGTGTCGCGCTGACCGACATCGACGCGCCGCTGCTGCTGGCCGAAGACCGCGATCCGCCGCTGAAGATCGAAGGCAGCCTGGTCTATCCGCCCGCCCCCGCGCTTTGGGGATAGGGCGCCTTTTGGGGATGGGGGAACCGATGAAACGGAAACTGGCCGTCACCTTGGTCCTGCTGTTGCAATTGCTGGCTCTGCCGGCGGAGGCCGCCGCCTTCGACGTCGGCCAGGTGTGGAGCTACCGCACGCGTCCCGGCGAGGAGGCCTCCCGGATCTACATCGCGCGGGTCGACCGGGATTTCGGTGCCAAGCCGATCTTCCACCTCTATATCGACGGCCTGAAGCTGAAGAATCCAATGCTGGAGACCAACGTGCAGGATCATCTCGTCCATGTGCCGGTCAGCCAGGAGGCTCTGGAGGCCAGCGTCATCGCCATGACGCAGGACGGTGTCATTCCGCCGGACATCTCCGAGGGCTACATCGTCTGGCGCGAAGCTTTCGAGCAGGGCCGGGCCGGCGTCTTCACCATGTCGCTGCAGCAGGTCGTCCAGTACATCGAGGACCAGTTCGCCAGGCAGGCCGGCGCGCGGCAGCAGTAGCATCTCCCTTGCCCCTGCCGCGCGGGGGAGGAACCTGATAGGTTGACCGCGCCATGAACCGTGCCATCGATCTCTATTGCGAAAGACTGGGCCCGGGGCTGTGGGGCGAGCCGCTGAACGCGGTCACCAACCTCGCCTTCATCCTGGCCGGCATCCTGCTGGTCGCCGCGCTGCGCCGGGACGCGGCGGCGCGCCGCGACCCGGCGGTCCTGGGCCTGGTGGCGCTGGTCTTCCTGGTCGGCATCGGCAGCGGCCTCTTCCACACCTTGGCCACCGTCTGGGCGGCGCTGGCCGACGTCATCCCCGTCGCGCTCTTTATCCTGCTCTACATGTACCTGGCGCTCACCCGCTTCGCCGCCCTGGCGCGATGGGGCGCGCTGACCGGCGTCGCCGTCGTGCTGGTGCTGGTGACGGCGATGCCGCTGGCCTTCGGCTTCAGCGTCGCCACCTACGGCGTGGCGCTGGCCGCCATGCTGGGCGTCGGCGGCTTCCTGCACTTCGGGCGGCGCCACCCGGCGGGCCGCCGCATCCTGGCGGCGGCGGGCGTCTTCGCCCTCTCACTGGCCTTCCGCACCGCCGACCTGCCGCTCTGCGCGGCGCTGCCGGTCGGCACCCACTTCCTCTGGCACCTGCTGAACGCCGTGGTGCTCTACAGTCTCACCCGCACCATGATGGTTGAGGGGACGAAAAAAGCGTGACCGAGATTTCCATTCGGGCCGGCGGCGGTTTCTCCCTGCAGGCCGCCAGCGCCGGCCTGCTGGCCGCCTTTGTCGGATTCGCGAGTTCCTTCGCCGTGGTCATCCAGGGCCTGCTGGCGATCGGCGCAAGCCAGGGCGAGGCGGCCTCGGGACTCATGGCGCTGGCCATCGCCATGGGCCTCTGCGGCGTCTGGCTCTCCCTGAAGACGCGGTTGCCGGTCTCCATCGCCTGGTCGACACCGGGCGCGGCGCTGCTGGCCACCACCGGCGCGGTGGAGGGCGGTTTCGCCGCCGCCGTCGGCGCTTTTCTCATGTCCGGCGTGCTGATCGTCGCCGCCGGCCTGTGGCGGCCGCTCGGCCGCTGGGTCGCCGCCATCCCGCCGGCACTGGCCAATGCCATGCTGGCCGGCGTGCTCTTCACCTTCTGCCTGGCGCCGGTGCGCGCGGTGGCGGAGGGGCCGGAACTGACGTTGCCGGTCATCCTGGCCTGGGCGCTGGCCTGGCGCTTCAAGCGGCTCTACGCCATCCCCGCGGCCCTGCTCGCCGCCCTGGCGATGATCTTCGCCACCACCGAAGTGCCGAGCTTGGACGCCGCGGCGCTGTGGCCGCAGCCCTTGCCGATCATGCCTCAGTTCACCCTAAGCGCGCTGGTGGGTATCGCCCTGCCGCTCTTCATCGTCACCATGGCCTCGCAGAACATTCCCGGCATGGCGGTGCTGAACGCCAACGGCTACCGCCCGGCGCCGGGGCCGCTCTTCGCCACCAGCGGCGTCTTCACCCTGCTGGCGGCGCCCTTCGGCGGTCACGCGGTGAACCTGGCGGCCATCACCGCGGCGCTCTGCGCGGGCGAGGACGCCCATCCGGATCCGGCCCGGCGCTATTGGGCCGCCGTGGTCTCGGGCGCCTTCTACGTGGTCTTCGGGTTGCTGGCGGGACTCATCACGGCCTTCGTCGCCGCGGTGCCGGCCTACCTGATCCTCACCGTCGCGGGGCTCGCGCTGCTGGGCGCCTTCGGCTCGGCGCTGACCGAGGCCCTGGCCGCCGCCGAGGACCGTCTGGCGGCCATCGTCACCTTCCTGGCCACCGCCTCGGGCCTGTCCTTCTTCGGCATCGGCAGCGCCTTCTGGGGCCTGCTGGCCGGGCTCGCCCTCTACGCGCTGACGCGCTGGCGCCCCGGCCGCCGGCGCTAGGCCCGGGCCCGCCGCCTTCTCGCAGGGGCCGTCGCCAGGCGGCCTACTCCGAATGAACCGCTGCGGGCACAATGGAGATTTTCGGCTTCGCCGGCTTATCGGATAGAATGGCGCGGACCCGCATGCGAAGGGGGATGGCATGTCGGAAAGCGAAGACCCTCACCAGTCCACCCTGATCGACCGCTTGGCGTCGACCACCTTGCGGCTGCGCAACCTCTTCTATGTGAACCTGGTGCTCGCGGTGGCGGTCATGTTCCTGGTGTTCCAGGACCGGACCTTCGTGTCCGAGAAGATCGGGCCTGCCGTCGAGACTTTGCAGCCGGTCCTCGAGGTCGACCGCTACCTCAAGGCCAACCGCGCGCGCTTTACGTCCTATCACGCCGAGCTGCGGCAGGCCGCCGCGCAGATTCGGGACGTTTCGCGCGCGATCGCCCAGGCCGAGGCGATGAGCGCGAAGATGGCGCCGGATCTGCAGCAGCAGATGGAGGATCTCGCCAAGCAGACGCTCAGCGATGACGAGATCGACTTCCTCGACGACTTCGGCTCCCTTCACGAGAATTCCGAAGGAGCGCTCCGCCTGCTGGAAGGCTACTTCGAGCTCGACCTCAAGACCGCGGACTACTACCACCTCACCGGTTTCGCCGTCTATCTGCTCTTCGCCGACGCCTGGACCCAGGCATTGGAGAAAAGCCGCGACATCGTCATCAAGGCCGACAGCATCCATCCCAGCGAGCTGATCACGCCCGAAGCGCGCGGGCGGGATCTGCGCCGTCTCAGCCTGGAACGCTACAACGACAGGGTCCTGGAGGACTCGGTTCTGACCAATCTGTTGGACGACCTGCCCAAGGCCCGCGATTTTCTCCGGGCGGTGATGGTCATCGAAGCCTTCTGCGGAGCCAACAATCTGGGGAACTGCTCGATCGAGGATATCTCCAACTGGCAGGCGGCACGGGCGGCCGAGGCTTCCAGCAAGCTTTCGGCGCCGGGCATCGAGGTGCAGGTTACCCGCGAGCTGCTGGTGCCGGCGTCGCCGCTGATTCTCCTGGTCGCCTTCCACCTCTACATCGTGCAGTTCCGCCGGCGCCAGGAACTCCGCCGCGAGTTGGCGCCGCTGCTCCCTGCCGCCAGGCTCGACTTGCTGGACGAGAGCTGGGTCCTGAACGGCTTGCTGCTGAACCTGACGGGGCTGGCGGGCCTGTGGCGCAGGCTTCAGTCGACGGTGCTGGCTCTCTTCGTCTTTGCCGCCCAGGCCGCGCCGCTCGCCGCGATCCTCGTGGCCGGCTACTATACCTTCAACCAGCTCCTGCTTGGGGCCTTCATCGAAGAAGAGCTGGCCTGGACCCTGTCCGACCTCAAGGAAGCGGCGGCGACGATCGGCGTCGACGCTCTGCCCGAGCCGCCGGTGGCGCAGAGCCTGCTTCTGGAATACCTCTGGATCGCCGTCGCCGCCTTCTGCACCATCGTCGTCATCGGCAGCCTCTACCAGCTTCTGCGCGACCAGGCGTTCGAGATCCTCGCGGCGTGGAAGCGCAGGGCGGAGGGCTGAGTCCGTTCAGTCCGCGGTTTTCAGCCAGCCCTTGCCGAAAACGACGCGCTCCGCGCCGGTGAAGCGGCGCTGGCGCTCCAGCTCCGCCTCCAGGCGGTTTTTGCGCGCGGCGGAGAGCTTCACCTTGGGCTCCAGCCATAGGCCCTTCACGCGCAGTTCGCCGCGCCCGCGCTCGTGCTTCATGTCGATGCGGCCGATCAGGCGTTCGCCCTCCAGCAGCGGGAAGACGTAGTAGCCGTACTTGCGCTTGGCCGCGGGCACGAAGACCTCGATGCGGTAGTGGAAGCCGAAGAGGCGTTCGGTGCGCTTGCGGTCGCGGATCAGCGGGTCGAAGGGACTGAGGACGCGCAGCCGCTTGGGCGGCTCCGGCAGCCCGGCCCAGGAGTCATAGCCTTGATCTTCATCGGCGAAGCAAAAGGCGGCGCGCGGCTTGCCCCCTCCGGCATTCTCGATCAGCACTTCCTCCAACTCGTTTCCCTTGCGCGCCTGACACCAGGCCTTGGCCTCGGCGGGCGTGACCAGGTCCCAGAAGGCGGCGATTTCGCCGGAGGTGGCGACGCCCAGGCGCTCCAGCGCCGCGCGGCAGGCCCAGTCCACCGTCTCGGCCTCGGAGAACTCCGCCTCCAACTGCGCGTGCGGCAGGGTGCGTTCGGTCAGGTCGTAGACCTTCTGGAAACCGTCGCGCGCGGCCACGGCCAGGTGGCCGCAGCGCCAGAGGTATTCCAGCGCCGTCTTGGAGGGGTGCCAGTCCCACCAGCCGCCGTTGGTCTTGGGGGTGGCCTCGTCGTCGTTGCCCAGTTCGCGGGCCAGCACGCGGCCGTTGTCGGCGACGTGCCGCAGCACGCTCGCCAGTTCGCTCTCGAAGTCGCCGTCGCGCCACTTGCGCCAACGCTCGCGCAGGCGCGCCTCCTCGCGCGCGAAGCGCAGTTTCCAGTGCGGGAAGAAGCGGCTGGGGATGACGGCGGCGTCGTGGGTCCAGTTCTCGAACAAGGCCGCCTCGCGCTCGTGCAGGCGGGCGAGTTGCTTGTGGCGGTAGGTCTGGTTGCGCGCGAAGAGGATCATGTGGTGGGCGCGCTCCACCGTCTGGATGGAATCGAGCTGCACGAATCCCAGGCGCTCGATGAGCTCCAGCAGGCCCGCATCGGTGAGCTTCAGATGCGGCGGCAGGGTGAGGCCCTGGCGCGCCAGGAAGAGACGCCGCGCCGTGCGATTGTCGATGATCCTCGGCTGCGTCACGGCTGCTTGTCGCCGGTCCGGTTGCGCCGCCAGCCGCCGCGCCGGCGCGGCTTGCACATGTGGCGGGTCATGCGCTGGGCCGGGAACTCGGCGGTCTCCTTCAGCATCTCGATGACGCGCCCGCAGGCGCCGCCGGGCTGCGGCTGCTCCTCCAGGCGGTAGTCGGCGATCAGCCGCTGGGCCGCCTGGCCCGGGTCGCGGTCCTGGCCGAGGCGCAGGATCCAGGCCAGCACCACGTCTTCGGCCGGGCCGGGGAAGTCCTCGCCCAGGTTCAGCACTTCGCGGATCAGGCCGCCGGGATCGTCGGGGGAGTCGTGCTCGGAGAGATAGCGGATGGCCACGGTCTGTATCCTCAGTGCCGGCGCAGCAGGTTGAGCCGTGACGGGATCTCAAACCAGAAGGCCCCGTCGCGCTGTTCGGCCGCCGCCAGAAAACCCTGCCGCAACGACGTTTCGGCGGCTTCCACCGCCGGGCGGCGCGCCGGGTCGACGGCGACGAGGCCGGAGAGGAAGGCCTCGACGCTCTTCACCCGCAAGGGCGCGCGGTAGTGGAACTCCTCGGTCTCGCGCAGTCGGCCGCCGGCGGCGGTCTTCAGGGCGTCGTAGGCCCGGGCGCGCACCTCTGTCTCGTCCTCGATGGGCCGCACCAGCTCGAAGTAATCGCCCTCGGCCAGGGGTTCCTGGACGTAGACCAGGCCGCCGGGCCGCACCACGCGGGCGGCCTCCTCCAGGGCCGCGTCCTGGACCTCGACCGGTACGTGGTGCAGGGCGTTGAAGTAGATCAGAGCGTCCAGGCAGGCCGCGGGCAGGGGCAGGGCCTCGCCCAGGGCGCAGAGGTAGACCTCGTCCGCTGCGCGCTCGGCGGCCCGGGCGCGGGCGAGCTGCTGCGGGCCGGGATCGATGCCGATGGCCCAGGCGCCGCCGCGCGCCAGGACGCGCACCAGCCCGCCGTCGCCGCAGCCGACGTCGGCAACGGCCGCCCCCGCCAGCACCAGGCGCTGGCGCAGGACTTCCGTGTGTTTGAGCAGGGGGGTCTCGGTCATGGCGGGCGCATTCTAGGCCCTGGCGGCGGGGCCTCGCCAGACCTCAGGGGGCTTTGCGGCGCCCTTTGCTGCCAGCCTCCTGACGGGCTTTTCAGCGCCCGCAAAGGCGGCTATGCTCCTTTCATGGACAAGCGCTTCGAGACCGCTGCACGAATGCCACGCCCCGGCCGTCGCCACTGACGCGGGGTTCGGCGCGCTGCTGCGCACTTGTTCGGAAATGCGGACGCCCCGCCGGTAACGGCCGGGGTGTTTTTTGTTCCCCAACGAAGTTTGGGCCCCCAACCGCATTCCGGAGCCAGTTCCATGACCGCACTTCATCCGCGGGCCGCCCAAGGCGGCTGTCCCTTCTGCGCCATCGCCGCGGGCCGCGTCCGCGCCCCCATCGTCCACCAGAGCGACCGTCTGGTCGCCTTCCTCGACAGGGCCCCGATCCGTCCCGGGCACCTGCGGATCATCCCGCGCGAGCACTTTCCCCACTTCAACGCCTTGCCGTCCGATCTGGCGCGCGAACTGCTCGACCTGGGCCAGTGTCTGGCCGCGGCCCAGCGCGCCGTTTTCAAGGTCGACCGGGTGGGCTTCCTCTTCCCGGCGGCAGCCGAACCCCACGCGCCGTTGCAGCCCCACGCGCCGTTGCAGTCCCGCGCCCCGTTGCAGCCCCATGCCCAGTTACAGCCCCATGCCCAGTTGCAGGCGGTGCCCCTGCTCTCCGCCGGCGATGTCGCCGCCCGCCGCCCTGCCGCGGCCGGGCAGGAAGCGCCTGACGCTCCCTGCGAAGCGGAGCTGGCGGTGGCGGCCTTCCGGATCAGCCGCAGCCTGGCGACCGCCGGTTGCGGCCGGCCGGGCGCTGAGGACATGGGTGCCATGTTCCCTCGGCCTTTGCCGGGCCGCGGTGTTCTAGTAGGCTGACTTCCCCCCAAGACCTCCGCCGCAGGGCCTGTGACCCCGAGCTTATGACTGTCGAGACGAACGAGAGCTTCCCCGAAATCCGCGAGGGGGTGCGCGCCCTCTGCGCCAACTATCCCGGCGCCTACTGGCGCGCGCTGGACGCCGAGCGGGCCTATCCCGAGGCCTTCGTGAAGGAGTTGACCGAGGCCGGCTATCTGGCCGCCCTGATTCCGGAAGACTACGGCGGCAGCGGCCTGCCGCTGGCCGCCGGCTGCGCCATCCTGGAGGAGATCCAGAAGTCCGGCTGCAACGGCGCCGCCTGCCACGCCCAGATGTACACCATGGGCACGGTCCTGCGGCACGGCAGCGAGGCGCAGAAACAGCGCTACCTGCCCGGCATCGCCGAGGGCAGTTTGCGCCTCCAGGCCTTCGGCGTCACCGAGCCGACCAGCGGCACCGACACCTTGAGCCTCTCCACCTTCGCCAAGCGCGACGGCGAGCGCTACGTCGTCAACGGCCAGAAGGTCTGGACCAGCCGCGCCGAGCACAGCGATCTCATGCTGCTCTTGGCGCGCACCACGCCAAAGGAGCAGGTGGTGAAGAAGGGCGAGGGGCTCTCGGTCTTCATCGTCGACCTGCGCGAGGCGGTGGGCAAGGGCATCACCATCAAGCCGATCCGCGCGATGATGAACCACGCCGCCACCGAGGTCTTCTTCGACAACCTGGAGGTCCCGGCGGAGAACCTGATCGGCGAGGAGGGCAAGGGCTTCCGCTACATCCTGGACGGCATGAACGCGGAGCGCATCCTCATCGCCTCCGAATGCATCGGCGACGCGCGCTGGTTCATCGACAAGGCGAGCAGCTACGCCAGCGAGCGCAAGGTCTTCGGCCGGCCGATCGGGCAGAACCAGGGCATCCAGTTCCCCATCGCCAGAGCCTACGCCCAGAGCGAGGCGGCGGCGCTGATGGTGGAGCGGGCGGCGGCCCTCTTCGACGCCGGCCAACGCTGCGGCCGGGAGGCCAACATGGCCAAGATGCTGGCCTCGGAAGCTTCCTGGGCGGCGGCGGAGGCCTGCCTGCAGACCCACGGCGGCTTCGGCTTCGCCGAGGAATACGACGTCGAGCGCAAGTACCGCGAGGCGCGGCTCTATCAGGTAGCGCCGATCTCCACCAACCTGATCCTCGCCTTCCTGGCCGAGCACGTGCTCGGCATGCCGCGCAGCTATTAGGGCATCATGAGCAAACCCTTGGAAGGCCTTCTGGTCGTCAGCCTGGAGCAGGCGGTGGCCGCGCCCTATTGCTCCTGCAAGCTGGCCGACGCCGGAGCACGGGTGATCAAGCTGGAACGCCCGGAAGGCGACTTCGCGCGCGGCTACGACCGCGTGGTGCACGGCGAGAGCGCCTACTTCGTGTGGCTGAACCGCGGCAAGGAATCCCTCGCCGTCGACCTGAAGCAGCCGGACGACCTGGCGCTGGTGCGGCGCATCCTCGCCAAGGCCGATGTTTTCATCCAGAACCTCGCGCCGGGCGCGGCGGGGCGTCTCGGCCTCGGCCATGAGGTCTTGCGCAAGGCGCATCCGCGGCTCATCACCTGCGATATCTCCGGTTACGGCGAGAGCGGCCCCTACGCCAAGATGAAGGCCTACGACCTGCTGGTGCAGGCCGAAAGCGGCCTGGCCGCCATCACCGGCCGTCCGGAGGGGCCGGGCCGCGTCGGCGTCTCGGTCTGCGATATCGCCTGCGGCATGTACGCCTACCAGGCGGTGCTGGAGGCGTTGCTGCGGCGCGGGCGCACGGGCGAGGGCTCGGCGCTGGCGACCTCCTTGTTCAGCGGCATGGCCGATTGGATGACCGTGCCGCTGCTGCACCAAGACTACGGCCCCGGCGCGCCGGGGCGCGTCGGCCTCAACCATCCCTCCATCGCGCCCTACGGCGTTTACGCCTGCCGGGGCGGCGAGGAGCTGGTTTTCTCGATCCAGAACGAGCGCGAATGGAAGCGCCTGGTGGAAGAGGTGCTGCAACGGCCGGAGATGCTGGGCGACCCGCGCTTTCAGGACAACACGGCACGGGTCGCCAACCGGCCGGTTCTCGACGGCATTATCGACGAAGTCTTCAGCGGGTTGAGCCGCGAGGAGTTGGCCGAACGCCTCTTCGCCGCCGCCATAGCCTACGGAGCGGTGAACACGCCGGCGGACTTGAGCGCCCACCCGCAGCTCCGCCGCGTCACCGTCGGCACGCCGACGGGGCCGGTCGAGCTGGTGGCGCCGCCGGTGGAGATCCGCGGCAGCGATGTCGATCTCGGCGCCGTCCCGTCGGTGGATCAGCAGGGGGCGGCCTTGCGCGAGGAGTTCGCCGGATGAGCGATGGGGACTGGAGCAAGTGGGTCGGGCGCAGCGAGACGCTGCGCGACAGCATCGCCGCCGGTCGTGCCCAGGCCCTGCAGGCGACGCTGGACGATGCCGCGCCGCTGCTGCACCCGGGCGACGCCCTGCCGCCCCTGTGGCACTGGGCCTACTTCTGGTCGCTGGCGCCGACGGCGGCGCTGGGGCCGGACGGCCATGCCGCGCGCGGCGGCTTCCTGCCGCCCATCGAGCTGCCGCGGCGCATGTGGGCCGGCAGCCGGCTCGAATTTCCCAGGCCCCTGGAAGTCGGCGCCGAGGTGACGCGCTGCTCCACCATCAAGTCGGTGGCGGAAAAGAGCGGACGCAGCGGGCGCCTCGCCTTCGTCACCGTCGAGCACGTGGTTTCGGACGAGGCCGGTCCCTGCATCGTCGAGGAGCACGACATCGTCTACCGCGAGGCAGGCGAGAAGGGGGCCCCCCTGCCGGAAGGCGAGGCGCCGCCGGCCGCGGGCGCGTGGAGCGAAAGGGTGACGCCTTCGCCGGTGCTGCTGTTCCGCTACTCGGCGCTGACCTTCAACGGTCACCGCATCCACTACGATCATCCCTACACGACGCAGGAAGAAGGCTATCCCGGCCTCATCGTGCACGGACCGCTGCTGGCCACCATGATGATCGGCCAACTGCGCCGGGAAGCGCCGGCGGCGCGGGCCACGCGCTTTGCCTTCCGCGCCCGGCGGCCGATCTTCGACAACCGGTCCTTCACGGTCTGCGGCGCGCCGGACGGGCCGTCCAGGCGCGCCGATCTCTGGGTCGTCGATCCCGACGGCTTCCTCGCCATGCAGGGCGAGGTGGAATGGGAGTAGCCGCCATGCCGAGGACAATGCTTCCACATTACATCGAAAAATATCGGGACCAGAGCCGTACCTATGAAATGTTCAATCCCGAGGGCCGCCTGCACGTGGTCTGTCCGCAGTGCCGCGCCCTGGTGCTGCTCTGCGATTCCCTGCCGCGCAGCGACCGGCAGAAGATCGCCGCGACGCGGATGGAACAACCGGCGGCTGCCATGGAAACATTGAAGACCATGCTGCCCTGCGGCGACCGCGAGGCCAAGGCGATCGTCGCGCACCTGCGCAAGCCGCACGGAGGCTGCAGCCACTGCGGGACGGAGATGCCGCGCGGCGCGCTGCTCTGCCCGAACTGCTGGTCGGTGAACCTGGATTGGGCGTAAGCCCCCCATCAACGAAGACGACGAGGACGGAAATGCTATTGGACGTGCGTACCTATCGTGTGAAACCCGGTCAGTTGAAGGCCCAGTTCGAGGTCTATGAGAAATACGGCAAGCCGGCGCAGACCCGGCACCTGGGTCAGCCGCTGGCCTTCTTGCGGACCGAGACCGGAAATCCCAACGAGTACGTCCACATCTGGGTCTACGAGAATGCCGCCGACCGCGAGCGCAAGCGTGCCGCCATGCAGGCCGACCCCGGCTGGCAGGACTACCTCAGGCGCTCTGCCGAACTGGGGGCGCTGGTCTCCCAGACCAACAAGCTCATGACGCCGGTCGACTTCTACGACCCGCCGAAGACCTGAGCGGAGAGTCGGGGCCGGTCGCTCGGGGCCGGTCATTCGGGGCCGGTCATTCGGGGCCGGTCATTCGGGGCCGGTCGCTCAGGACTGAAGCGGAGGGGCCTCAATCGCGCCGGCCGATGGCCTGGATGGTTTCGAGGAACTCCTGCAGCAGGTTCTGGGTTTCGCTGTCCACGGTCATCAGCATGTTGATCGTCTCGCCGTCGTCGGACAGCGGCAGGATGATGCGCGCATAGGAGCGGTGCTTCTTGTCGGTGACCAGGACGATGACATGGGCCAGGGGGGCGCGGTCCCCGGCGGCGGCGCGGTAGTGGGCATCGATGAGCTTGCCGTAGGTTGTCGGCTTCAGATCGAGGGGCCGCAGGCCGGTCGCGTCGTAGCCGTGAACGTTGCTTATGCCGGTGCCGCTCAGGCGGTAGCGGAAATCCAGCTCGCCGGCAGGACCGCTCTCGACATCGACCAGCATGACACGCGGCAGCAGGCGTGGAATTTCGACCGGATCGATGTCCGCGCGAGCGGGCATGGTGCGGCCGGCCTTCTTGCTCTTCCAATAGTCCAGGACCCGGCAAAGATCCGGATAACGGGGCAGGTCCCTTGCCAGGTCCAGCTTCGCAGCCTGGATCTGCTCAAGCAGTTCTTCCATTACGACAGACGCGGCCTTTCGTTCGTCTGCCTATAATGCCACGCGGCCGGCGTGCTAGAAAGACGCGGCGTCGGTCGCCGCCGCGGCGAAGCTGCGTCCTGCCCGCCTCAGGACTCGCCGTCCCGGCGGTCCGCCTCGCGGGCGGCCTGCAGGCGGGCGCGGCGTTCCCGGTTGGCGCGGTGACGCTCGGCGCGCCAGGCCTTGAAGACTTTCGCCCGATAGTGGTTGCCGCGGATCGCCTGGCGGGAATGGTATTGCCCCACCGCGCGGGTCCAGGAACGGGCCTCCCGGCGCAGCTCCACCAGGAACTCGGCGGCATAGGCGACGTTGACCGCCGGGTCGAAGGCGGCGTCCAGGTCCTCGAAGGCCTCGGGGTGGTAATGGAGGTTCACCTGCATGCAGCCGACGTCGATGTTGCGCACCCCGCGGGCCTGGAGGCGGCGCACTTCCTCGATGGCGGCGGCCTTGCTGGGCAGGAATCGCCCCTTGCCCTCGGCCATCACGGTCCAGGGCCAGGCAAGGTTTTCCGAGCGTCCGGCATGCCAGCGGCCCGACTCGGTGCGGGCGATGGCGGTCAGGAGGTGCGGCGGCAGGTCGCGGGCGGTCTCCGCCCGGGCCGTCTCCTGACGGCAGAGCTCCCAGAAACGATCCGCGTTTTCAAGAGGTTCAGCAGCCTGCCCGGCCAGCGGGACGGCGCACCCCCAGACCAGAAGGGCGAATTTCAGAAGCTTTCGGGCCACCGGGGCGTCTCCATCGTCGGCGAAGTTGCCCGATTCAAAAAGCAATCACCGTGCCAGCCGGCGGCGGTGGACTCCGAAAGGTGCTCACTGCCGGTTGCGGAACCTAGAAGGTCTCTATTGCAACGCAATAATCCAGTCAGCTCTACGACAGCTTCGTTAAGGCCGCTCGTCTGATTTCATCGGTAAATCAATGAATTGAGGAAATAGCCATTGAATTAACGGCTTGGCGGATGCATATTGTGCACTGCGGTACGGACACGGCTTTGGCCGGGGCCTGCCGCAGTTCCATAGGGCATTTCCTCCCTAAACTTGGGCCGCGCTTGTCGCGGCCCTTTTTTTTCGGCCGCAGCACGGCTTCGGTGCCCGGGAGACCTTTGCCTCGGCGAACGGCGAGCGGGTGGACTTGGCTGTGGTCAGTCCGGCGGAGTCTCGTCGCCCGGGCCGAGGGCGAGCTGCATGAAGACGGAATCGAGCCAACGGCCGTGCTTGAAGCCAACCGCCTTCAGGACGCCGGCGTCGCTGAAGCCGTGGCGGGCATGCAGGCGGATCGAACTCTCGTTGGCGCTGTCGCCGATCACCGCCACCATCTGGCGGTAGCCAAGCCCGGCGCAGAGGGTGATCAGTTCGCTCAGCAGCGCCGAGCCGATGCCCTTGCCGCCCGCGCCGGGCAGCACGTAGACCGAATCTTCCAGCGTCCATCGATAGGCCGGACGGGCCCGGTAGGAGGCAGCGTAGGCGAAGCCCAGAATGGCGCCGCTGCCAGGCCGGTCCTCGGCCACCAGGAAGGGCAGGCCGCTGGCCAGGGTGCCGGCGTGGCGGCGCTGCATCTCCGCCTGGTCGGGCGGCTCCAGCTCGAAGGAGGCGACGCCGTGCAGCACGTGGTGTGCGTAGATCGCCTGGATCGCGGGGATGTCATCGTCTTCGGCCTGGCGGACGGTCAGGTCCAGACTTGCGGCGGCGGAGTCGCTCATTGTTTGCGGATTCCCAGGTCGGTCTCAGTAAGGGCGCCCAGCGCCGTCACCACGTCGCGCATGTCGCCGGCCAGGGTCTTGAGCGCCGGTCGGCGCTCGATGCGCGACTCGTCCATATAGATGTGGCGGTTGATCTCGATCTGCAGGCAGTGCACGCGGGCCTGCGGCTTTCCATAGTGGCGCGTCACGAAGCCGCCGGCGTAGGGCGTGTTGCGCACCACCAGATAGTCTTTACCGGTCAGCACCCGCTCCACGGTCCGGGTGATGGCGGGCGCGCAGGTGGTGCCGTGGCAATCGCCCAGGACGAAGGCCGTGCGTTTGGCGCTGCGCCCGCGGCCCGCGAGGCCGCCCGGCCGGCTGTTGGAGGGCATGGAGTGGCAGTCCACCAGAATGCAGTAGCCGAAACGCTCCTTGGTGGTTTCCACCAGGCTGCGCAAGGCTTCGTGATAAGGCCAGTAGTAGGCGCGGATCCGCTCCAGACCTTCTTCCAGACTCAGTTTCCTGCGGTAGATGTTGGCGCCGCTGGCGACCACCCGGGCAATGGTGCCCAACCCCGCGGCGACCCGCGGCGAGGAGGTGTTGGCGTAGGGCGGCAGGCGGTCCTTGAAAACCGCCGGGTCCAGCTCGTAGGGCTCGCGGTTCGGATCGACGAAGGCGCGCGGGAACAGAGCGTGCAGCAGTGGGGCGCCCAGTTCGGGGGCGCAGCCGAAGATCTCGTGGACGAAGCAGTCTTCGGAGCGCCTGAGGCTCACCGGATCCAGGCGGGACGAAGCGAGGAACTCCCGCGGGTAGTCGCTGCCGCTGTGGGGCGAGGCGAAGACCAGCGGCAGGGTCTGCCGCTCCGGCTGGAGGATTTCGTGAGGCTTCGGGGCCTGGGCGCTCGGCGCGATCGCGTCCATGTCTCTTCGGGCTGGTTTCTTGCCCAGTTTAGGGACAAAGGGGCGCGGCTGTCATGCGTGATTCGCCGCCGCTTTTCGGCGCCCGGCGTCTTTGGCCGGGGCCGTCCGGCCGCTCATTAAGGTCTACTTGGGGCTTTGCCGCTAGTCTATACTGGAAGCACGCGCGGGACGAATCGCGCCGGGCCAACGGCAACCTCCCTCGCGCAGGGGTGCGGGAGGCTAAAAAATTGAGTGAACACAGGGGTTATGGCGCAAATCCTCCTTGCTGAAGACGACGCCTCGATGCGGGAGTTCCTGGGAAAGGCGCTGCGCAACGCCGGCCATCATGTGGTGGCGGTGGGCGACGGGCTGGACGCGATGGAGGCCTTGGACGGCTTCCGGGCCGACCTGCTGCTGGCCGACGTGGTCATGCCGGGCCTGGATGGGATCGAACTGGCCCGGCGCGCGGCCAAGCTGCAGCCCGGCCTGAAGGTCATGTTCATCACCGGTTTCGCCGCCGTGGCCCTGAAAAATCGCGACCAGACGCCCCAGGGCGCGCGGATTCTCTCCAAGCCGTTCCATCTGCGGCACCTGGTGGAAGAAGTCGATTCCATGCTCTCGGCCTGAGGCGGGCCGGCCGCGCCGCGGCGGGCGAAATTTCCGGCTGCGCAAGGTCTTGAAAAAGCCGGGGGATAGTGGTACTTCGCCTGCCTCCGGCGGTTCCGCCGGCAGGCCCCGGCCCGGGGCACCCTGTTCCGGGCCCGGTTTCTAGGCTTTCGGGCGTATAGCTCAGCGGGAGAGCGCCTCGTTGACATCGAGGAGGTCCCTGGTTCAATCCCAGGTACGCCCACCATTCTTTTCAAAGACTTAGCGGAAATATTGGTTCCCGCCGCCGTGCCGCGGGAGGTTTGCTCGCGCAGGCCTCTGACCTCGGCATGGCCGTGACCGTCCGATCGGCGCGGCCACACTGCGCGGCGCCTCGTGCGGGGGCTGCTCGCGGCCGCGCCGCGTCGGGTGGAAGTGCTTGCGACCGGGGGCAGGGGCTTGCGACCGGGAGCAGGGGAGGGTAGAAGGCGTGATTGTCGCATCCAGGCCCGGTATGGGTGGCGTCGAGCGGCGGGGGCCACTGCCTCCGTCTTGTCGTGCCGCACAGGGTGCCGATGCGGCGCGAGGAGCGCCAGCTCCCACTGCGTGAAACGGCGCGATGGCAGGAAAGATCGCCTGATTCGACGCTATGGCGGGTGAAGCCGGCTTCACCCGAACGGCGGTAGCGTGCCCGAAAGGCGCGCTTGCCCACGAGCGGCGCAGCGGAGCCGCGCAATTCCAATCAAGGACGTTCCGCCCTGGTTTTTGATTTTGCCGGAATCGCGTTGCGCTTGCCGGCCGAGACAACACCGGCCGCGCGGCGGGGCAGGAGTGGCTCCCCATGGTGGAGGCTTGCCGGGCGTGAACGCATCTGAGCCGCGGAGCGGGGTATCCGCAGCGAGGCAAGCCGCCGCGGAGCCAAAGGAAGGGCCGCAGGATTGGTAACCTTCTCCATCGTTACGCCTGTATTGAACATGGCCGATACGATGCGTGATTGCATCGAGAGTGTCCTGCGGCAGGCCGGTGACGCGGAGGCCGTCCAGCACGTCATCGTGGATGGCGGCTCCACCGATGGTACGTTGAACATCGTCGCGGAGTATCCGCATATCGAGCTGATACATGAGCCTCGTCCCGGTATCTACGTGGCGATGAACCGGGGAATCGCCGCCGCGCGGCATGAGGTCATCGGCATAGTGAACGCTGACGACCTCTTGGAGGCCGGCGCCCTGAGGGCCGTATCGGAAGCCCTGGAGGCCGGTCCGCAAGTGGAGATCGTCGCGGGCCTGGCGGTGGTGGAAAGCGGTCGTGCGGGGGACCGCAAGGTCGTTCGAACCGCGCCGAGCCGCGGGCACGGAACTCAGAGCTGGGATATGCTGTTTCACGGCTCCATGCCCACCAACGCCTACTTCTTCAGGCGTCGCGTTTTCGACGAGAGGGGCTCCTTCAACACCGCCTTCGATATCTGCGCCGATCGGGAGTTGTTAATCAGGTTCAAGTTGGCCGGTGTTCCGGTCCTGCCGCTGAAGCGGGTGCTATACCGCTACCTCGCGCACGAGGGCTCGACGACGCTCAATGCCGAGCGCCGCCACGAGGTCCAGATGTGCGGGGAACGGATCGCCATCGCGCAGAGTTTCCTTTCGACCGGCGCTTTGTCGCCCTCGCTGACCGGCCGGTTCCGCGGCTGGATCGCGGCCGAACGGGCGCGGACGATGATGGCTATGTTGAAGGCCGGCGATAGGCGAGGGGCATGGGAGGAAGCGCTGGCGGGGGTGAAGGTTTCCTTTTGGGGTTTCCTGGTGTTCCTTCTGAGAAGAGCCGTCGCGATCCCCACGGCGGGGGTGAGAGCGTGGCCTGCCGTGCTGTCCCGTGCGTTTCGCAAGTCCCTCGCCTGACGATCAAATCCGTAATCTGAGAATGTCGATGGCAGATCAGTTGGTACATCCGGTCCTCCTCTGCGGTGGAAGCGGGACGCGTCTATGGCCGCTGTCCCGTGCACTCTACCCCAAGCAGCTCCTGCAGTTCGAAGCGGAGGAGCCGTTGCTGCTCCAGACGGCCCGGCGAACTTTGGGCGACGGCTTCGCCGCGCCCGTAGTGATCTGCAACGAAGAGCATCGGTTCCTGATCGCGTCACTCCTGCAGCGCGCCGGCATCGCTCCCTCCGGCCTGATCCTCGAGGCCGAGGGACGCAACACGGCGCCCGCCGCCGCCGTTGCCGCCCTCCACACTCTGCGGCAGGACGACGGCCAAGGCGATCCGCTGCTGCTCCTGCTGCCGGCCGACCATGTCATTCCCGATGCGGCGGCCTTTAGAGAGGCCGTGTCCAGAAGCGCCACCGCCGCCAGAGATGGAAAGATCGTGACTTTCGGGATCAAGCCGACGCGCGCGGAGACCGGATACGGATATATCGAGCTCGAAGATGGTGGGGCGGCCGGCCCAGATCCTGTCGAGGTCGTCCGCTTTGTCGAGAAACCGGACCGGGAGACCGCGGAGCGCTACTTGCGCGATCGGCGGCACTGTTGGAACGCCGGCATCTTCCTATGTTCGGCAAGGACTCTGCTTGGCGAGTTGGAGCGGTTTGCGCCGGATGTCCTGAAGGCCGCCCGCGCCGCGACGGAACATGCCGTGGCGGATAGGGATTTCCTGCGTCTGGACGCCGAAGCTTATGGCGAGTCTCCGGCCATCTCGATCGACTATGCGGTCATGGAGCGCACCGACCGCGCGATGGTGTTGCCGGTCGATTTCGAATGGAGCGACATAGGGTCGTGGCGGGAGATCTGGGCGCGATCGCCGAAAGACGGGGCCAACAACGCCGCCGTAGGCGATGTCATCCTGGAAGAAACGTCCGGCAGCCTCGTCTACGGCGCGGGCGAGGGGTTGACCGTGGTCGCCGGCCTCGAGGATGTCGTCGTCATCAATACCGACGACGTGGTCATGGTCACGAAGCGCGAGGGCACAACCGCGATCAAGGGGGTGCTGGACCACCTGGCGGCACAGGGGCGCCGCGAACACCTGTCCCATGCGACGGATTACCGGCCTTGGGGGTCCTTCAAGGGCCTGGGCCGCGGAGTGAGTTTCCAGGTGAAGGAGCTCAATATCGAGGCCGGCGCCTCGATTTCCCTGCAGTTCCACAATCATCGCTCGGAACATTGGGTCGTCGTCAAGGGTGTCGCCGAAGTGACACGGGGCGACGAGGTGTTCGAGTTGAAAGAGAACGAGTCCACCTTCATCGCGCCGAAACAGATCCACCGCCTCGCCAACCGCGGGCCAGGTCCGCTGAAAGTCATCGAGGTTCAGTGTGGCGACTACCTGAGCGAGGATGACATTGTACGGCTTGAGGATAGCTATGGCCGCTAGCAGCCGAAGCGACATTCCGAGGCGGCCTTGAAAGTCTCGGTACAGATTGCGACCCGCGACCGCTTGGAGCCTCTCTGCAAGGCGATTTCCAGCGTGCTGAGTCAGGACTACGGCGATTTCGAGGTCGTCGTGCTCGACGATGCCAGTCAGTCTCTCGATGTCTGCGAGGCTTTGAAGGAACGCTTCGACGATCCGCGTGTCCGCTGTTTCCGAAATGGCAGGTGGTCGGGAGTCTCGGCGGTCCGCTCAAGAATGATGGAACTGGGCGAGGGGGACATCTACTGCTCGATCGACGACGACGGTGCTTTCGCCCACAGCTCCTGCCTGTCGATGATCGTCGAGGCATTTCGCGCGGATCCCAAACTGGGTCTGCTCGCCGGGAAGATCAAGGATTACCGTGGCGGGAAGGAGCGCCTTCTCCTGCCTTTCGGCAAGAAGGCCCTGAAGAAGGATCCGGCTTTGCCGGAGGGACGCCACAAGGTTTCCTATTTTCTCGCCGGGTGCTACGCGGTCCGGCGCGAGGTGGTCGAACGGTGCGGGGCTTACCGTCCTGAGATGATGTATGGCGAGGAAGAGCTGGACCTTTCCTATCGGGTCATCGCTGCAGGCTATGACATCGTCTATGAGCCGGGCATCGTGGCCTATCACTGGCCCGAGCCCTCGGCATTCGGGGCCAATCAGCCTCGCAGCGAGGTTTACTACCAGATACGGAACAGGTTTCATCTGGCTCACGCCTATCTTCCGGTGCTCTATATACCGAGCTACATTGCGATCTGGCTGGGCCGCTATCTCTTTACTTGCCTGCAGCGCGGCCGGATTGCCGATTATCTCTCCGGCATAAGGGATGGGATCCGCAACATGCGCGCGGCGCCCCGGGAGCAGCTCGGCCGCGAGGCCTTAGCTTATCTGCGAAACAACTATGGACGGCTGTGGTACTGATGGCTTCGTGGCCTATTGTGATGAACGCTGGGTGTCATCTCGATGTATAGCCTGAAAGGGAAGCGGGTTTGGGTGGCCGGTCACCGCGGCATGGTGGGGCAGGCCATCGCGCGGCGGCTGGAGCGTGAGGAATGCACCGTCTTGACGGTCGCGCGTTCGGAGCTGGACTTGACCCGCCAGGCGGAGGTCGAGGATTGGATGGCCCAGCAGCGCCCTCAAGCTGTCTTCGTCGCCGCCGCCAAGGTTGGTGGGATCTACGCCAACGACAGCCTTCCGGCGACGTTCCTCTACGACAACCTCGCAATCGAGCAAAACATCATCGAGGGCGCACGGCGTGCGGAGGTCGAAAAACTGCTCCTGCTCGGGTCTTCCTGCATCTATCCGCGCGATGCGAGCCAGCCGATGGTCGAAGAGGCCTTGCTTACGGGGCCCCTTGAATCGACAAATCAATGGTACGCGATCGCCAAGATCAGCGGCATCATGCTGTGCCGCGCCTACCGCCGGCAGTATGGCAGCGATTTTATTTCCGCCATGCCGACCAACGTCTACGGTCCCGGAGACAACTTTCACCCGGAATACAGCCACGTTCCGGCGGCGCTGCTTCGCCGTTTCCATGAGGCGAAGAATGCCGGCGCCGAGTCGGTGACCGTCTGGGGAACGGGCCGTCCGATGCGCGAGTTCCTCTATGTCGACGACCTGGCCGACGCCTGTGTGTTCCTCATGGAGAACTATTCCGAAGAACATCACATCAACGTCGGCACCGGCCGCGACATATCGATCGGCGAATTCGCGGCCACGATCCGTGAGATTGTCGGCTTTCCCGGCGAGATCGTCTTCGATACGTCGCGCCCCGACGGGACGCCGCGAAAGCTGTTGGACGTCAGCGCTCTGTGCTCCCTGGGCTGGTCGGCGCAGACTTCCCTGCGAAGCGGCCTCGAGGCCTACTATGAGTGGTTCCTGAAGAACCACGGCCAGCTCCGCGGAAATTAGAACACGATATTGGATGAAGGGTAGATTGGTAGATGGAGAAGCGTGCGCTCATAACCGGTGTTACCGGGCAGGACGGGGCTTATCTCGCGGAGCTCCTCTTGGCGAAGGGTTATCGCGTCTGGGGCGTAAAGCGCCGTGCTTCGTCATTCAATTCGGCCCGGGTCGATCATCTCTACGTCGACCCGCATGTGAACGATCCGAAGTTTCGCCTGGTCTACGGGGATATGACCGATGCGACGAACCTGATTCGTCTTGTCCAGGAGACGCAGCCGGACGAAATCTACAATCTCGCGGCGCAGAGCCATGTGCAGGTAAGCTTCGAAACGCCGGAATACACCGCGAATGCCGACGCCTTGGGAACCCTGCGTATTCTGGAGGCCATCCGCATCCTGAAGCTGGAGGATAAGACTCGCTTCTACCAGGCTTCGACTTCGGAGCTCTTTGGCAAGGTGCAGGAAACCCCGCAGCGCGAGACGACGCCCTTTTATCCCCGGTCGCCTTACGCCGCGGCGAAGCTCTATGCCTACTGGATCACGGTGAACTACCGGGAAGCCTATGGCATGCACGCGTCCAACGGCATCCTCTTCAATCACGAGAGCCCGATCCGTGGAGAAACCTTCGTGACCCGCAAGATCACCCGGGCGGTTGCCGCGATCAAGCTGGGATTGCAGGACAAGATCTACCTGGGCAACCTGGACGCCAAGCGGGACTGGGGTCATGCGCGCGACTACGTCGAGGGCATGTGGCGCATCGTGCAGCAGGAGCAGCCCGACGATTTCGTGCTGGCCACGGGCGAGACCCACAGCGTGCGGGAGTTCGTCGAACTGGCCTTTGCCGAAACGGGCAGGACGATCCGCTGGGAAGGATCGGGTGTCGAGGAAAAAGGCCTCGATGCGCAAAGCGGCGATCTCCTGGTGGAGATCGATCCACGCTATTTCCGTCCCACTGAAGTGGAGCTGCTGCTGGGCGACCCAGCAAAGGCGCGGGACGTCCTTGGATGGCAGGCGACGACGAGCTTCCGGCAACTGGTGACCGAAATGGTTCAGGCCGATCTCGACGTCGTCGCGGGCGAGCACAATCGGCGCGATCGCTGATATCGCGGGGGATGACCGGCAGCATGCGATCGGGACAGAAGGCCTGTCGGCCGCCCGCCCGTCCGTTCGGGTGCCGGACGCTATGAAAACAGTTCTTTTGGTGTCACCTCGAGAGCCCAGCGGTGCGACTTGGTTGATCAATTGCCTGCTGGCTTTGGGGGTGAAGACCTATCGGCATTCGCCTCTTGGCATGTGGCACAGAGACGGCGGCGTCTGGCGATTGGCGGAACATGAGGACCTCCTTAAGAAGTGGCTGCCCGTCCTGTCCGAGGAAGAAGCCTTCACGTTTCGCGACGATATCGAGGTCAGGTGGACCCACGAGTGGCCCGACGACCGAAGCTTGAACGACCAGATACTGTTCTTTGTCAGGGATCCTCGGGATTCGCTTTTCTCACGGTTTAAGCGGGAGGCGGGCGCCGGAGACTATGCCGAGTTTCTGGAGTCGCCCGATCATCTGACGCTGTTGAAGCGCCCGGAGAACTGGTCGTTGTTCTGCGAAAGCTGGCTGGCTGGGAAGAGCGTGAACGTCTTTCGCTTCGAGGACTAC
The DNA here is from genome assembly GCF_039839785.1 of Pelagibius sp. CAU 1746. Lineage (NCBI taxonomy): Bacteria > Pseudomonadati > Pseudomonadota > Alphaproteobacteria > Rhodospirillales > Rhodovibrionaceae > Pelagibius > Pelagibius sp. CAU 1746. Next base: position 676,975 of record NZ_JBDOQT010000002.1, on the reverse strand, counting down.
AAAGCGGATGCCCTTGGCACGCTTTTCCAGGTGGTCGAAGCTCTTGGTCTGCACGCCACGCCGGAACTCGTTTCGCAGGCGGTGGAGCGTTCTACCTTTGAAAAGGCGGCGGACGCCGAACGGCTCTATCGGCTTGCCAATCCCGATGACGTGCAGCGTATCAATCGCGCCGGGGCGGTTGGGAGCTGGGGTGGCGAGGGCGTGGACCGGGCTGTCGTGTCCGCCATCGAAGGCGCTGCGGGGCTCACGATGGAGAGACTGGGCTACGGGTTGAGTGGAGACGCTGGCCCGCAGCAGATGAGCTACAAGCCGAACGTCGATGAATTGCCCCTTTTTCGCTCGGTACCGCTGCCGCGAAATCTGCTCGGCACCATTGCTGGGTCGAAGGAAGAAGGCTGTCGCCTGGCCTGGCTGGCGGACTTTGCAAAGCGGATATCGATTCCCGACTTGAGGGCCGCAGGCTACTCATTGAGCGAATGCAGGATGCTGATGGAAGGCCTCTTTGTTCTCTTGGAAGGGAGGAGGCCCGATATCTGCGTTGGATTGAGAGAACTCTATCAGGTTCAGTTTCCGCAGACGCCCAGCGGGCCGCGGCGTGGCCGGTTGATGCGGGCACTGTTCGACAGGATGCGCCGGGGGCTCGCGAAGTAAATGGCTGCGTTGCAGGGAAGCGGGGATCGAAGCGGCGGCGGCGTTTGCTGGATTACGGGACTGTCAGGCGCGGGGAAGTCGACGCTGGCCAAAGCCGTGGCAGAGCGGCTGAGGCGGCGGGGAAAAGCCGTGCTTCTACTAGACGGAGATGAACTCCGTGAGGTGTTCGATGCCGTGGACCCGGGAGCGGGCAACCACGGACGGGAGGAGCGCTTGGCACTGGCCTTCCGGTATGCGCGCCTGTGCGGGATTCTGGCGCGTCAGGAAATCGTGGTTGTCATCGCGACCATCTCTCTTTTCAGGGAGGTCCACGATTGGAATCGCCGACACCTTCCACAGTACTTCGAAGTCTATCTGAAAGTGCCCTTGGAGGAGCTGCGTCAGCGGGACCCCAAAGGACTGTATGCGGCATTCGACCGTGGGGAGGTCTCGGATATCGCCGGAGTCGATCTGGAGGTTGATGAGCCGAGGAACCCGGATTGTCGATTGGATCACGATGAGACGCTTACCGTGACCGATCTGGCGGACTTGGTCGTTGAGAAACTGGAGAAAAAAATCTCACCATGACTGTAAAGAAGATGACGCCGGGAGATTTTACCGGCCTGGCGAAAGCCTATGCGGTGAACAGGCCGAACTACAGCAGCAGCGTTCTGAAATCGATTCTCGGGTTGGTGGGAAAACCTCAGTCCGAGATCGATTTCGTCGATGTCGGTGCCGGAACCGGAATTTGGACCCGCATGGTGGCGGAGGCGGGCGTTCGATCGGTGGTGGCGGTAGAGCCGAATGAGGACATGCGCTCCGAAGGCCAGAGCCTTACGGGCGACATCGATGTCCGGTGGCTGGCCGGCAGCGCCGAGGACACGACTCTAGAGGACAATTGCTGCGACCTGCTCACCATGGCGTCGTCTTTTCATTGGGCGGATTTCGACAAGGCGACTAAGGAGTTTCACTCCCTGCTCCGGCCGAGCGGCGTTTTCGCCGCGTTGTGGAATCCACGCCTGATCGAAGTCAACCCGATGCTGGTGGAAATCGAGTCCTATCTTAATGAACTGAACCCCGAAATCAGGCGCGTTTCGTCGGGCCGTTCGGGAATAACGGAGACCCTGACCGAGAAGCTCTTCGAATGCGCGTATTTTGACGATGTGGTCTATATGGAGGGGCGTCACGTCATTGAGATGACGCCCGAGCGCTATCTCGGCGCCTGGCGGTCGGTCAACGATCTGCAAGCGCAGCTGGGTGCGGAAAAGTTTAAGGATTTCTTAGGGCGGGTCGAGAAAAGGATAAGCGGACTCGATAGCATCGAGGCAACCTATCTGACGCGGGCCTGGTGTGCCCGCAGCACCAAGTGACCTAGGTCAGCTCTGTAGAGTTCCCGGATGTTCCTTTCATTCTCCTCCAAGGCGGAAACGCTGGCGCTGTTGCGCGGCAAGCTGAATGCCGCGCGGATTCTGCCCCTGACCTACTTTTCGGTAAAGGAGTGGAGTTCCAGCCCGGAAGATGTGGCTGGTCGTGTGCGGCGCGACTTGCCGGCGGCGCCGTGGATCGTGCGCTCGAGCTGTTGGTCGGAGGACCACAGCGGCGGGTCCAACGCGGGCGCCTATTTGTCGATACCCGATGTTGTTGCCGAAGATTTTCCCGAAGCGGTTTCCAGGGTGGCCGCAGCCTTCCCCGGCCACGACGACAACGATCAGGTCTTGGTTCAGCCGATGCTGCGGGACGTGATCCGCTCCGGCGTTGCCTTCAGCCACGATCCGAAAACCTGCGCGGCTTACAGGGTTGTCAACTGGGCGGAGGGGCCGGACACGACAGCCATCACCGGGGGCGGAGAAGACGGGCGGATCTGGCTTGGCGCGCAGCGCTCACCCATTGGCCCTCCCGAGGAGTTGCTTGGGGTCTGTGCTCTTCTTGATGAGCTTCTGGAACTGTTCGGCGGAATCCCGGTCGATTGCGAGTTTGCCGTTACCCGGGAGGATGACGGGAGCGAATGCCTTTGGCTTCTCCAGGCGCGCCCGCTTGTTTTAGGTGCCGACCCCGAAGACCCGGAGGCTCAAGAACGCCGCCTGACGTCCATCGCCGACAAGGTCAAGAGCGGTATGCGCCCCCATCCTTTCCTGATGGGCGAGCGAACCATCTTCGGCGTTATGCCCGATTGGAATCCCGCCGAGATCATCGGATTGAAGCCGCGGCCGCTGGCCCTCTCGCTCTACCAGGATTTGGTCACGGATTCCATCTGGGCCTATCAGCGTCACAACTACGGCTACCGGAACCTGCGCAGTTTTCCGCTAATGCTGCAGTTCTTCGGTCAACCGTATATCGATGTTCGGCTTTCCTTCAATTCGTTCATCCCGGCCGACCTGGAAGAGGGTTTGGCCGCGCGCTTGGTCGACTACTACATCGACCGCTTGCTCGATCAGCCCGCTCATCATGACAAGGTGGAGTTCGAGATCGTCTTCTCCTGCTATACCTTCGATCTGCCGGAGCGGTTGGAGAAGCTCGGGGAATACGGTTTCTCGCAAGCGGAGCAGCAGGCCTTCGCGGAGAGCCTGCGGCGCCTGACGAACCGTATCATTCACCCGAAGAACGGGCTGTGGAAGGCCGATGCCGACAAGCTGGATGTTCTGTCGGCGCGCTACGACAAGCTCGCGGCCTCCGACGTCGATCCGCTGGAGCGGATCTTCTGGCTCTTGGAGGATGCCAAGCGCTACGGAACGCTGCCTTTCGCCGGTCTGGCGCGTGCGGGATTCATTGCCGTTCAGATGCTGCAGTCTCTGGTTGCCAAGGGGGTGTTCTCGCAAGCCGAGAGAGACCGCTTCATGTCCAGTCTGTCGACGGTGAGCGGCCAGCTCGCCCGCGACAGAGGAGCGTTGGACCGCGCCACCTTCCTGTCCCGCTACGGCCATCTGCGGCCGGGGACCTATGACATTCTCTCCCCCAGGTATGATGAAGCGCCGGATCAATACTTCGATTGGGGTCACTATTCTGAAGACGCGTCCGAATCGGGATCTCCCTTTTCGGTCTCGCTTCCTCAGCTCCGCGCGATCGTAGCGCTTCTGGAGGAGCACCAACTGCATCCGGACGGCGTCGGACTTCTCAATTTCCTGCAGGCGGCGATCGAGCTGAGAGAGCTGGCGAAGTTCCAGTTCACGCGCAACCTCTCCGATGCTCTGTCTCTGATCGGCAAGGTCGGCGCCTCTTTCGGCTTCTCGCCGGAGGATCTGTCCTATTGCGATATCGCGGCATTCCGCGGGCTTCACAACGGCGCCACCTATCAGCGGGATGTCCTGGAGCGTTCTATCGAGGCGGGCAAGGCCCAGTTCGAACAGTCCGCCAGGCTTTCGCTTCCGCCGGTCATTTCGAGGCCCGAGGACGTCTGGGCTTTCGAGCTGCCCAAGTCGGAACCGAATTTCATCACTCAGAAGGACGTCATCGGCAGCGTTGTGACCGAGGAAGACCGGGACAAGTTGGCGGGTGCCATCGTCTGCATCCCCAATGCGGATCCGGGGTACGACTGGCTGTTTTCCTATCCGATCGCAGGCCTGATCACCGCCTGGGGCGGGGCGAACTCGCATATGGCGATCAGGGCGGGAGAGCGCGGCCTTCCCGCAGTTATCGGTGCCGGGCAGCAGCGCTACGACCAATGGTCCGCCTCCCGGCGCTTGCATCTGGACTGCGCCAACTGTCGGGTACGAATTCTCGCATGAGTCTCTCGGCGCGCAGGCTGGTGGCCGTCACGCAACGCGTGGATGCTTTTCCCGAGCGCCGGGAAGTGCGGGATGCCCTGGACCAGCGTCTGAGCCAATGGCTGTACGAAGGCGGTCTTCTGCCGCTGCCCGTGCCCAACGGGCTTGCGCCCGGAGCGGATCACAACGGCGCGCTCGCGCAGTGGGTCGCCCGGACGGGCGTGGAAGGGATCGTTCTGTCCGGAGGCGGAGATATCGGCAAGGATCCCGCGCGGGACCGGACGGAGCGTTGGCTGCTGGAACATGCCCGCACGGCGGGGCTTCCCGTCCTAGGCATCTGCCGCGGGATGCAGATGCTGGCAGTGTTCTTCGGCGGGGCGCTGGTCCCGGTGAGCGGCCACGTTGCGAAGCGCCATTCGTTGGTCGTCGCAGGTGACGACAAGGCGGCTTGGCCGGAAGAGGTCAACAGCTTTCACGATCTGGGTATCGCCGCCTGTCCGTCCGACTTCGAGCCGAGAGCGCAGGCTCCGGATGGGTCGGTCGAGGCCTTCGTCCATAAGACGCTCGGCTGGGAAGGCTGGATGTGGCATCCGGAGCGCGAGGCGACGTTCAACGACATCGATACCGCGCGGCTCAGGGCGCTGATGGGGGACGCGGAATGAGGGCGGTCATTCTAGCCGCCGGGCGCGGCAGCCGTATGCGTGATCTCACCGCTGACAACCCGAAGTGCATGCTGGCGCTTTCCGGGCGACCATTGCTCCACTGGCAGATCGACGCCCTGCGCCGCGGCGGCGTGACCGAGATCGGTGTCGTCACGGGCTACAAGCGGGAATTGGTCGCGAGTCCCGAACTGACGGAGTTTCGCAACGCGCGCTGGGAGGAGACGAACATGGTCGTGTCTCTCACTTGCGCCGGCGCGTGGCTTTCCGAAGCGCCCTGTATCGTCTCCTATTCCGATATCGTCTACGAGCCGCGCGTCGTCTCCGATCTGGCGGGTGCGGAGGGCGACGTCACCATCGCTTACGACCGGGACTGGCTTGACCAATGGCGCGCGCGTTTCGACGACCCCTTGGAAGACGCCGAGACCTTCAGGACCGACGACCGGGGCAGGTTGACCGAGATTGGCGGGCGGGCCGGCAGCCTCGATGAGATCCAAGGACAGTATATGGGGCTTCTGCGGTTCTCGCCGAAGGGATGGGACGTGTTCTGTAGCCTTTTCTCCGGTCTTCCCCTGGCGCGCCGGGAGACGATCTCGATGACCGAGCTTCTTTCGCTCATGATCGCCAACGGAAGCCGCATCGATACCGTTCCCGTCAACGGCGGCTGGTTCGAAGCCGACGACCAGCACGACCTGGCCGTCTGCGCGGAGTGGTGCCGAACGGGGAAATTGGCCCTCTAGGTATCCGGCGATGAACACCTTCCGCTTTTCCCATTGCCCCTATTGCCGGCAGGACCGCATGACCTTCGTCGGGGTTCTCGGCTATCGGGATCGGGTGAAGTTCGGTTCCCTGATGATCGAACTGGCGGAGGCGCCGGAGCTCTTTCGCTGTAACGGTTGCGGAACATTGATGACGATGAACGCGATCCCGCCGGAAGAGGCGCTCGATCTTTACCGGCGGAGCTCGTCAGGCGAACGCTGGACCACGGAGAAGTTCGGAAACATCGCCGACCGGAGCACTCTGCAGGCCCTCTCAGGGGCGCTGATGCCCGGAAAGCGGGTCTTGGATATCGGCAGCGGCGCGAGCGATTTTCTCACCTTTGCCCGCGACCGAGGGTGCCGGACCTTCGCCTTCGAGCCATCGCGGGAGAGTGCGGAGATTCAGCGGGAGCGGGGGCATGAAATCGTCGCGAGCTTGGACGGTCCGGCGGCGGCCTTCGATCTCATCACCTTGTTCGACGTGGTCGAGCATCTCTACGACCCGCGCGCCATGTTCGCCAGCCTGCGGAGGCTTCTGGCACAGGGAGGCCGGATCGCCGTCTTGACCGGTGCTCCCCAATCTTTGCCGGCCCGTTTCACCGGCGCAAAATGGTGGTACGTGCAGTACCCGGAGCATGTCTGCGTGCCGACACTCAAGGCACTGCGGCATCTGCCGGGGCTCGCGGTGATAAAGAAAGTCGCGACTTTCGCAAAGGCGGGCTACCGTCTTCCCGTTAGAGAGGCATGGTCGATCGCGCGCAACAGATACCGCGCGGGCGAGTACGACGGCCTGCCGTCGGTCGTGAGCGATCACCAACTGGTCTTTCTGAAAGAAGTGAATGCTTGATATGCAGGCACGGCGGGGTTCCTACACGATTCGGAGCGCCCAAGGCCTCTCCGCCGAGGCCCTTGCGGAGCTCTGGCGCTACCGCGGACTCTTCTCCGCACTGGTCAAGAAGCAGATCACGGTCCGCTACAAGCAGGCGGTCGTAGGGCTTATTTGGGTGGTCGCCCGGCCTCTCATCATGCTGACGATATTCAGCGTCATCTTCGGGCAGGTCGCGAAGATCCCCGTCGGCGATATTCCCTATCCACTTTTCGTGATGCCTCCCCTGTTTCTGTGGTTTCTTTTCTCGGGCATCGTAACGCTCAGCGGGGTCAGTCTGACCAACAACATCGGGGTGATCACGAAAGTCTACTTTCCGCGCATTCTGCTTCCGGTCGCCGGGGCGGCCGCCGAATTTCTGGACTTCGCGGTCACGGTCGTTCTGCTGGTGGCGGTGGCCTATGCGTTCGACTTGCCGCCGGCCTGGCGTATGTGCTGGGCGCCGGCCTTCATTGCGATTCTGGTCATGCAAGCGGTCGGCCTCGGGCTGATCCTCGCGCCCTTGAACGCGCTGTACCGCGACTTCGGCATCGCTCTCCCCTTCATCCTGCAGGTCTTGATGTATGCGACGCCGATCATCTATTCCACTGCCATCGTACCCGAACCGTTCAAGTCGGTTCTGGGGCTGAATCCGCTGGTCGGCGTCTTCGACGGATTCCGCTGGGCGATCGTCGGAACCGAGATGCCTGCCGACTGGCAAATCCTGTACTCGGCTTGCTTCGCGGTCGTGACGCTCTTTCTTGGCATATGGGTGTTCTACCGTTTGGAGAGCACGATCGTCGATCGTATCTGAGAGCTGGAAGGCCGATGACAACCAAGGAAGTGACGATCAGCGCGCGGAACATCGGCAAGCGCTATAGAAAGAACGGGATGCAGCCGTTCTACAGAAATGTGGCGCGGGGCATGATGTCGATGTTTTCGTCGCGGAGCGGCAGAGAGCGAGGTGAGGCCAACGAGTTTTGGGCGCTGAAAGACATCAGCTTCGACATCGAGCGAGGGCAGGTTACCGGAATTATCGGTAGGAACGGCGCCGGCAAGAGTACCCTCCTGAAAATTCTTTCACGCATCACTACGCCGACCTGTGGAACGGCCGAGATAAGAGGGCGGGTTGGCTCTCTGCTGGAGGTCGGCACCGGATTCCATCCGGAGTTGACCGGGCGGGAGAACATCTTCCTGAACGGCGCGATCCTGGGTATGTCGCGCAAGGAGGTTCTTGCCCGGTTCGACGAGATTGTCGATTTCTCCGGCATATCCGGTTTCATAGACATGCCGGTAAAGCGCTATTCGAGCGGAATGTATACCCGGTTGGCCTTTTCGGTCGCGGCCCATCTCGACACAGAGATTCTTTTCGTCGACGAAGTGCTCGCCGTCGGCGATCTGTCTTTCCAGAAGAAGTGCCTCGGGAAAATGCACGACGCGGTGAGTGACGGCCGGACGATACTCTTCGTCTCTCACAACATGGGAGCGATAAAGGCCCTCTGTACGACCTGCATGTATCTCGATGCCGGCCGGATGCGGATGATCGGTGCGGCCAGCGATGTCATATCGGAGTACATGAAGGGTGGGGAGCGAAAGCCGTACGTCGCGGTCGAGGCGGAAATGCGGCATCGCGGCGGCAGCGCGTTCCAGATCGACTACTGCGCGATTTCGGATAGCAAGCAGAATCCCAAGACCGAATTCCTGATAGGGGAGGACATCGAACTTACCTTGGGCGTCAACGTGCTGGTCGGCGACGAGGTGTCCCTGTGGATGATCGTCTGGGACGCCAACGGCGTTCCGCTGCTCTGTTCGCATCAAAAGGATGTCGAAAAGGTCGCGGTGACGCCAGGGCGCTATAGAATGACTGTCCGGACCAGGAACTTGAACTTGAACCCCGGGGTTTATTCGGTCACCGCCGGAGCCGTCAGCGGCAGAAATGAGATTATCGAGTGGGTCGACAAGGTGCAGAGCTTCGAAGTGCACACGACGTTCTCTTCAGGAGCGCCCTATGACGGCCGCCTGGGCTACGTGAATCAGGAAGTGAGCTGGGAGGTCGCGCCGGAAGTTGGGCAGCCAGCCGAACTTCACGGAGCGGGGCGGGGCCGGTGAGCGCGGTGGGCGAATCACGGCAGTCCCGCTGCCCGGTCTGCGGTGGCGAGGGGAACCTGCAGATATCGGGGCTGTTCGATGACCGCTACGGCTACCCGAATACCTACGACCTGTTCGAATGCCGCGCTTGCCACCATGAGTTTCTGCCCACCGCTTTTTCCGAGGGCGAGCTTACGGAACTCTACTCCGACTACTATCCAAGGCATAAATTCGATCCGGAAGGCTATCGGCCGCATGAGCCCTTGCCGCGGTGGCAAGGGTGGTGGCGCGGCGCGAAGTGCAATGCCTTCCGTTGGGTGCCGGAAGGTGTCTCCGTCCTCGATATCGGTTGCGGCTATGGGCAGGCCATGGGCTATCACCGTAACCGAGGTTGCCGGGTCGTAGGCGTGGAGCTGGACGAAAACGCGCGCATCATCGCCGAGCGTCAAGGCTTCGATATCAGGATCGGCGCGTTCCATGCCGGGATGTGCGAGGGGGAGACCTTCGACTATGTCACTTTGGAGCAGGTCATCGAGCACCTGCAGTCCCCGCAGGAATTGATGCGGGACGTTGCGAAGATACTGAAGGTGGGGGGGCGTGTGATCGTGACCACGCCAAATGCATCGAGTCTATGGCGGCGCCTGTTCGGCAGGAAGTGGATTCATTGGCATACCCCCTATCACGTCCAGTTCTTCAATAGCCGCTCCATGTCATTGCTGGCGGCAAGTGCCGGACTTGAGATCGAGCGGCATTTGAAGGTCACTACGCCCGAGTGGCTGCACTATCAATGGATACATCTCGCAACCTGTCCAGATCCCGGCGAGCCGTCGGTCTTTTGGGCGATGCGGCCCAAGCCGGAGGCCGTCGGGCGAAAACTCCACCTACTCTCGCGGCTCCACCGAAGCGGGTTCAACCACCTGGCCACGCGGCTTGTCGACGGGATCGGCCTTGGAGACAACCAGATTTTCATCCTGAAGAAAATTGCCTGATCCCGCTGTCTATTTGCTGGTGCCCGTGCACAACCGCCGCGACATCACGGTGGAGTTTGCAAGGTTCGTGAGCGCGCAGACATGTGAAAATCTCCAGTTCGTCCTGATCGACGACGGCTCCACCGACGGGACGGCGGAGGCCGTGAGGGCGGAGAGTCCCGGCGTCAAGATCATCCATGGCGACGGGAACCTTTGGTGGGGCGGCGCCCTTCAGAAGGGGTTGGACTACCTGCATGATATTGGCGCTGACGACGACAGCGTCGTCGTCATATGCAATGACGATGTCGTAATAGACGAGGGCTTCATCGAGACCGGGGTTCGCTTGCTGAAGACGAAGCCCAATTCGCTTCTGCTCGCTCAACATCGTGACAGCCAGGATGGGCTGCCGAAGGAGACGGGGGTTGCCTTCGACGATGTTCGAATGCTGTTTTCCGTTGCGCCCGAGCCAAAGGATATCAACTGTCTGTCGACCCGCGGGCTGTTTTTGACTTTAAAGACAGCCAGGGGCATTGGAAGATTCCATACGCGAATTCTGAACCACTATGGTTCCGACTACGAATGGACGATCCGCGCGGGCCGGAAGGGTTTTGAGCTCTGGACGGACCCCCGGCTGACCCTGATCCCGATGTACGAGAAGACCGGGCATCGGCCCTCCGCCTCGCCGACCTTCTCGGAGTGTATGAAGCTCTATATGGCCAAGCACAGCACGAGCAACGTCTTCATGCGCACAGTGCTCTACGCGTTGACCGGGTCGCGCAGGCACTTACCGATGATTCTCTGCTCCTACTGGCTGGCGTGCATTCGGGCTGCCTTTGCGGGCGCTCGGGAGTCTCTACGTTTAGGTTTGGGGGCCAAGGGGTCCGACAGGGGAAGATGAAGCTTTCTGAGAAGACACTTGACCAGATCCTTCTGGCCGTGCCGTTGATCGGTGGTCAGAACTGGCTGGGCGGCGAGAACTATATCCGCAACATTCTCTACGCTTTGGCGACGCTTCCGCCGGCCGAGAGGCCGCGTGTGCGGTTGACCTCCACGCTTGGTGCGGAAGATTCGGTGGTCGACGGGCTGTTGTCCTTCGACTTCGTCGATCTGCATCCGATGATGAAGTTCGCGCGGATCAACGCGGCGACCCGGTTTGTCTTCCGGGCGGTCAATTGGCTGGTGCGGCGGGCGTTGAGGCGCAGCGACAGCATTGAGTATCACGATGCCGACCTGGTATTTCCCGTTATCAACTTCACCCCTGGAACGTCTCGATCGATATACTGGATCGGTGATTTCCAGGAGATCTTCCTGCCGGAGCTCTTTACCGAAGAGCTCCGCGATTCGCGGAATAGAAAGAACAGCGCAATCATCGCCAGTACCAACGTGCTCGTGCTGAGCAGTCAGGCGGCGCTCGAGGATCTCAAGGCGCATTTTCCGGACGTCAGGGCGAATATCCATGTCTGGCGGTTTTCCTCCTTGCCGCAAAAGCAGGCGGCGGGTGGACGAGAGCCCCACGAGGCCTACGGCCTTCCGAAGAAGTTCGTCTACATTCCCAACCAGTTCTGGGCCCATAAGAATCACGAGGTGGCTTTTCGGGCCTTGGGCCGCTTACGGGACCGGGCGCCGGATCTGTGCTACGTCTGCACGGGCTCTACCTACGAGCATCGCGTGAAAGGCCATTTTGAGAAGCTAAGGGCCCTTCTTCAGGAGGAAGGCTGCGAGGACAGGGTGATACTTCTGGGGATCGTGCCGCGCGCGGACCAGATCGAGATTATGCGTCATGCGGCGCTGATTCTGCAGCCTTCGCTGTTCGAAGGATGGAGCACCGTCGTTGAGGACGCACGGGCGCTCGGCCGGCCGATCCTGCTCTCCAATCTGCCGGTTCATTTGGAGCAGGATCCGCCGCGGGCCGTCTACTTCAATCCCGAGGATCCGGTCGAGCTTGCGGAAAAGCTAGAGCGCGCCTGGTCGCAGTCGGAAAGTGGACCGGACGCCGAGGCGGAAGCCGAGGCAGTCCGTGTCGTCGAGGCCCGCCAGAGCCAGGCCGGGCGCGAGTTGGCAAATATCCTCAGAGAAGCGGCACGTCAAGGCGCGGGCGCTTGATTTCCACAGAGTAACGAACATGATCCGCAGGCTATTGAAGAAACTGTTCCACACGCCTCCTTCCGAGATGGCGCAAAGAACGTTGCGGAGGAAACGGCCGCTCCGCGTTGTGGTGGGGTCGAGCAACATCGGCCCGCAAGGCTGGATTCTGACCAACTTTCATGACCTCGATATCACGCGTGCGGATAGTTGGTCGCGGTTGTGCCCGGCGGAAAGCATCGACAGTTTGTTCTGCGAGCACGTTCTGGAGCACATCGGCGAAGCTGATACGGAATGCGCCCTGTCACTTGCTTTTCAGTATCTGAAGCCCGGTGGCTGCTTCCGGATCGCGGTGCCCGACGGATACAATCCGGACGCAAACTACATCGAGGCGGTACGGGTCAACGGAACCGGTCCCGGCGCGGACGATCATAAGGTTCTCTACACAATCGACACCTTGCCCCCGAAGCTGGAGGCAGCCGGTTTTCAGGTTCGGCCGCTGGAATACTTCGATGCGGCGGGCGAGTTCCATGCCGTCGAGTGGTCGGACGAAAACGGACGGGTTATACGCTCCCGGCGCTACGACCCTCGCAACACGCCGACGGAGATACGCTACTCGTCCCTGATCGTCGATGCCGTGAAGCCGGCATAGCTGAAATGCAGAGCATGCCTTCCCAACTCGCGCCGATCGCACTCTTCGTGTACCGGCGCCCGGAACGGGCCGAACGCCTTCTCGCCAGTCTTTCGGCGAATGCCGAGGCGAAGCTTAGCGATCTGGTCATCTACTCCGATGGCGCGAAGTCGCCCGAAGCGGAATTGGATGTGAAGAAGATGCGCGAGCTGGTGCGGGGCGTGACGGGGTTCGGGTCGGTCACCGTCGTCGAGCGGGAGCGGAACCTGGGGCTGGCGAACTCCATCACCGATGGTGTTTCGGCGCTATGCGGGCGGCACGGCCGGGCCATCGTTCTGGAGGAGGATTTGGTCGTCTCTCCGCATTTCCTGGGCTACATGAACGATGCGCTGGCACGCTATAAAGACGAGGAACGTGTCATGCAGGTTTCCGGACATTTGTTCCCCTTGGAGTTGACGGGCGACGAAGACGCGGTGTTTCTGCCGCTGACGACCTCCTGGGGCTGGGCAACTTGGGCGCGGGCCTGGCGGAAATTCGATGGCGACGCGAAGGGCTATGAGGCGCTCAAGAACGACAAGGCGCTGCGGCTGGAGTTCGATTGTGGAGGCGGAGCGCCCTATTTCGGGATGTTGCGCGATCAGCTGAACGGCCGCGTCGATTCATGGGCGATCAAGTGGTATCTCAGCGTGTTTCTCGCCAGAGGCCTGGTCCTATACCCACGCAAGACCATGGTGCTTCACGAAGGATGGGACGAAAAGGCCACTCATGCGAAGCAGCATGGCGGAGACGTTCCGGATAGGCTCGACCCGACCTTCAGCGTTAAATCCTTTCCGCCGCCGCACATGGCGGCGGAGAATGTTGCGGCCGTCTCCGGTTTCTTCGCCAAGCGGAGCGAAAGAGCGAAGGTGGAGTGTCGTGTCGCGCGCAGCGGTGCCGCGCTTATCAATCGCTTCAAGGGAATAGCCGCGGGCTTCCGACGGCAACCATAAACATTCCGGCAGGTCTCCGGACCGTGATGAGGAAGAGCATGCTTTCATTCGTTTTCCGTAAACTCGCGACGCTCAGGAAGAGCTTGCGCCGCCTTCGTGATTCCAGGCTTCACCGCCGTTACATTCAGGGTGACAGAAAGCCTTGGACGCCGGGGTATCACGTCGAGAAGAGAAAGGTCATCGCCGAATCCACTTCGAACCCCGACTGGCCTTGCTATGCGATTCCGGAGAATTACGGCTTTCGTTTGGATGAACGCGTCGTCGAATACCCGTGGTTCGTTGCGCGCCTGCCCGGCGGGGGCGGGCGCCTGCTCGACGCTGGATCGGTGCTGAATTTCGATTACCTGGTGGAAAATCCGAAGATCTCGGAAAAGAACCTGTACATCTCCACCCTGGCGCCGGAGAGCCACGCCTTCTGGAAGAAGGGAGTCAATTACGTATTCGAAGATCTGCGCGAGAGCTGCTTTCGCGACTCGTATTTTGATTGGATCTGCTGCCTTTCGACCCTTGAGCACATTGGCTTGGACAACACACGGTTCTCGCCGAGCGATGCGACTAAACTTGAGAATAGGCCGGAGTCCTGTCTCAAGGCGGTTGGCGAGTTTCGCAGGATGCTAAAGCCGGGAGGCCGTCTCTATCTGTCGGTCCCCTATGGCAAGGCGAAGAACCACCGCTGGTTCCAGGTATTCGATGGCGACATGATCGACAGGGTGATCGCCGAATTCCAACCGAATGAGGTTGTCGAGACGGTCTATCGCTATTCTCCGGATGGCTGGACAGTTTCTGATCGGCTTGCCGCTGCCGATGAAACCTATTTCGACATCCACACCCAATCTGAGTACGACTCTGACTTCGCCGCTGCCTCCCGGGCTGTTATCTGCTTGGAAATGGTCAAGTAACTTGCTCTCTTTGCTTCGCTATCTTTCGCGCCGGCTGTTCGGACGGCGCAGCTTCGGTGCGGCTGTTGGCCAGGTTGATCCGACCGCGCGCATTTTCGATACCGCCAGGCTGATTCTCCATAATCGCCCGGCGGATTCGATTCAGGTGGGACCGCATTCGCAAGTTCGTGGGGAGCTGCTGTTGTTTGCGCACGGCGGCTCAATCCGGATGGGGGCCTATTGCTATCTCGGAGAGAACTCGAAGGTATGGTCCGGTGCGGAGGTCGTGATCGGTGACCGGGTCTTGATAGCCCACAACGTAACGATTATGGATAACTTGACCCATCCTTTCGATGCGGCGCTACGTCACCAGCACTTCAAAGATATCATCTCGAAAGGCCACCCCGTGGAGATCGACCTGGGCGATCGGCCTGTCCGGATCGAGGATGATGTCTGGATCGGATGCAACTGCGTGATTAACAGAGGGGTCTCGATTGGTAAAGGCGCCGTCGTCGCGGCGGGCAGCGTCGTGACCAAGGATGTGCCGGCCTTCACTCTTGTCGCAGGGAACCCGGCCCGGGAGATTCGCAAGTTGGAACAATCGTGACGGACTACCCGATGAACTGGGAAGGTGCCGTCTCCTGGCTGCGCCATCAGCCGGACAAGCAGCAGCTTGTCCGGGACTGCTACTATGACGATCCCCTGCTGAAGGCGGCGGAGCGGTTCCGGGAAAGTGTCGAATGGGCGGCGATCCGAGCGGAACTGGGGGAGGCACGAGGCCGCCGCGCCCTCGATCTCGGCGCCGGGCGTGGCATCGCCGCCTATGCCTTGGCGAAGGACGGCTGGGAAGTGACGGCGCTGGAGCCGGATCCGAGCGACCTCGTCGGTGCCGGGGCCATAAGCGCTCTTATGGCCGAGGCGGAGCTTTCCGTGGAGATCGTGACGGAGTGGGGAGAAAGCCTGCCCTTCGCGGATGCGTCTTTCGACGCCGTCCACTGCCGTCAGGCCCTGCATCACGCCGCCGATCTCAATCAGATGCTTGTCGAGATCGGGAGAGTCCTCAAGCCCGATGGTCTTTTCATCGCGACACGCGAGCATGTGCTCTCGAAGCGGGAGGATTTGGATGCTTTTCTGAAGTCTCATCCGCTGCATCATCTCTATGGCGGCGAAAACGCCTTTACTCTGGACGAGTACCGGGACGCCATCGCCACGGCGGGTATCGTCCTGGATAAGTGCCTGAACCCGCTCGCCAGCGAGATCAACACCTCCCCGCGCACGCGCCACGAGATCAAGGGCGGTATCGCCTCCCGTTTCCGCTTCCCTTTTCCCTCGCTTGTTCCCGATTGGCTCGTTGCCTGGTTGGGCAGTCGAAGCGATGCACCCGGGCGGCCCTACACCTTTGTGGGGCATAAGCCGAGAGGCTCCGGCGGTCGGTGACGGAGATGGAAACCGAGGGTAAGGTCGCCTGGGTAACGGGTGCCAAGGGGTTCCTGGGCTCGCAGGTCGCTCGGAGCTTGGGGGCGCGGGGCTGGAGAGTCGTGGGTATGGCGCGGAGTGCCGCGACTTGCCCTGCCGAAACACAGTCACCCGATACGGCATGGTTGGGCGGCGGAGTCTGCGAGGCCAGCATCTCGCAGGCCTTTGGCTGCTACGGTCCGCCGGCGCTGGTCCTTCACGCCGCGGGCGCCGGAACGGTCAGGCAGGTGGAGGAAGATCCCTCCGGTTGTTTCGCCGACACGGTGCAAACGACGGAACTGCTCTGCGAAGCCCTCCGTGACTCCGCGCCCCAGGCGTCGCTGATCCTGGCGTCAAGTGCGGCGGTCTATGGCGACGCCGGTGCCAGGCGGCTCGAAGAAACCTCGCCGGCACATCCGACCTCGACCTATGGCCGCCATAAGTGCTTGGCGGAGGAGGCCTGCCGCCGGGCGAGCGACGCCCATGGACTGCGGACCATTGCAATCCGCTACTTTTCCCTCTACGGGCCGGGCCTGCGCAAGCAGATCGTCTGGGATCTGTTCAGGCGGATCCACGGAGGCGAATCCCGTATCGAGCTTTTCGGCGACGGCGCCGAGACGCGGGATTTCCTGTTCATAGACGATGCGGTCGCCTTGGCGCTGCAAGCTTACGGTCAGGCGCCGGGGGGGCATTCGGTATTCAACGGAGGAAGCGGCGTCGGCACGACGGTCGCGAGGCTGGCTGAATCGATTATTGCCGCTTTGGGCGCCGATGCGGCAGTCACCTTCAATGGACAGAGGCGGGAAGGCGACCCACGGCACCTGGTCGCTTCTCCGTTGAAGGCGCGGTCCATCGGCTTCCAGGCGGAGACCGGCTTGGCCGATGGACTCGCTCGGGTGGCCCGCTGGGTCCGCTCGCTCGACCGGGTTTGAGCGGTATATGGAAACTATCGGGATGGTGAACGCAGAATGACGAATGCCGGCAATGCAGCGCCTGCGGACGCACCGCACAGCTTCGCTCCCTCCTTGCTGCGGGAGTACGATATCAGGGGTATCGTCGGGCAGACCTTTTCCGTTGCCGACGCCGAGGTTCTGGGGCGGGCCTTCGGCAGCCTGGCGAGGCGGCGAGGCGGCAAGTCCGTCGCGGTCGGGCGCGACGGGCGCCACTCCTCGCCGGCGCTGGCGCAGGCATTCATCGCCGGCCTGCTCGACAGCGGCATCGACGCCGTCGATATCGGCCGCGGGCCCACCCCGATGCTGTATTTCGCCGCTCATACCTTGGACGTGGATGGCGCCGTCATGGTGACGGGCTCCCACAATCCTCCGGAATACAACGGCCTGAAGCTGATGTTGGGCAAGGCGTCGTTCTTCGGCGACGATATCCAGTCTCTCGGCAGGGTCGCGGCGGCCGCGGACTACCTTCGAGGCAGCGGGGCCGCCAGGACGGTCTCGGTCTTCGAGGCCTATGTCGACCGCGTGCTTTCGGCGATCACCGCCACGCGCTCCATGAAGGTCGCCTGGGACGCGGGCAATGGCGCGATGGGGGATGTGATGGCCGCCGTAGCGGCCCGCTTGCCGGGCGAGCACATCCTGTTGAATGAGACCATCGACGGCGACTTCCCGAACCATCACCCCGACCCCACCGTGCCGGAGAATTTGAAGCAACTACAGCAAACGGTCTTGGCGGAGGGCTGCGACCTCGGCATCGCCTTCGACGGCGATGGAGACCGGGTGGGCTTCGTCGATTCAAAGGCGCGGATCTTATGGGGCGACCAGATACTGCTGCTGCTGGCGCGCGATGTGCTGCGGCGCCATCCCGGCGCGCCGATCGTCGGCGACGTGAAGTGCAGTCAGGCTCTTTTCGACGGCATCGCGGCGGCCGGTGGCCAGCCGGTCATGTGGAAGACCGGGCATTCGCTGATCAAGACCCGTATGAAGGAGCTCGGCGCGCCGCTGGCCGGTGAGATGAGCGCCCATCTGTTCATCGCCGACGGCTACTACGGCTATGACGACGCGATCTACGCCGCTCTGCGGGTGCTTTCGGTGCTGCAGACTTCCGGTGAAGACCTTGCCGGCTTCCGGGACTCGCTGCCGCGCCTGTTCAACACGCCGGAAATCCGGGTGCCCTGCCCGGAGGAGCGCAAGGCTCCGGTCATCGAGGAGGTGAAGGCGCGCCAGGTGGCGCGGGGCGCCGATATGACGACGATCGACGGCCTGCGGGTTCAGGAAGGTGGGGGATGGTGGCTGCTGCGGGCCTCCAACACCCAGGACATTCTGGTGCTGCGCTGCGAGGCGGCGAGCCCGGACCAACTGCAGGCTCTTCTCGACCGGGCCCGCGGCGAGCTCGCGGCGAGCGGCCTGACCCTCGGCGAAGTCCCCCCGGAGTCCTTCGCATAAGGCCCGGAGCCGTGCCTGGCCGCAGGGCCGCCTGCGCTTCTCGCATCGCCCTCCGCTTCCCTCCTCAAATCCCATAACCGCGATGGTCCGCGGCGGGTATGCCTCCCGCCGCGGCGCTCGGCCGGCGCCGCACGGGCGACCGGTCGCAGCCTCCCCTTTGTAGGGGACCTAGGCAGGCGCGCATGCTTCCCCGCGCACCTCCATCTGCCGCCGCGGCCACGGCTGGGTAGCCGGCTTTTCCAGCCGGCACGGCTCGCCCGGCCCTTCTCTCCCCCTCATCACTCGAAAATTGACAGCGCCTTAGAAGTCCGGAGGTCACTCCACGACTTGACCGTCAAACCACGGCGGCCCCCTCCGGCCTTCGCGGAAAGCCCCTCAAGTCCCAAGGGCCAAACCGACCGTCATTTAGTCATGAAGGAATGGGATGATTTTCATAAATACTGTGATCTCAAGGTGATCGACAGGCAAAATCTCAAGAGAGTCATCTGCCGTATTTGCAATCTTTACATAGGTGCGTCGAGAGGTTGTAGGAAATTCTATGGTTAATGATAGTAATATTTGTTAATAAACTATATATACTCAATGAGTATTATTTAAAAAGGTGAGCTGCTATTGGAGATAGTAAGTAAAAATCAACACTAACTACACTATTTTGCCACAAAATATTCTCTTTTTTGTTCTCAGTTGCCTCCGGATGCTGTTAGCTTTTTTCCAGGGTGGCCGATAGATATCCGGATTTTCGTTAGTGTTTGCTTGGTTTTTTTATCCGGGTTTTTGCTCAACGCACAAACGGCCGACCTCGGGTCATGTCCACACAGGGAGTGGGGTGAAATGGTCAGCGAGACCACGGCCGTCGGCGATTTTGCCTCCGAAAACCATCACGTCATCGATATCTCGGACCAGGCAGCGGTCCAGGTCGATGCGGACTTCCTCTTTTCCGCCGATTTCGTCCGCTTGGACGACGATCTCCTGCTGCGCGGGCCGGACGGCGGGGAACTGCTGTTGCAGGACTACTTCGCCCAGGTGCAGCCGCCGCTGCTGGAAACCGCCGACGGCGCACAGCTGCACTATGCGACGGTCGAAGCGCTTGCCGGTCCGGAGTTCCCCGTTGCCTTCGCCCAGGCCGGCGCCGCGGTGGAACTCGGCGCGCCCATCGGCGAGGTCAGCGATCTGGGCGGCGTTGCCCGGGTGCAGCACAGCGACGGCTCGCGCGCCGACCTGCAGGAAGGCGACCCGATTTTCCAGGGCGACATCGTTTCCACCGGCGTCGGCTCGGAACTGGGCATCGTCTTCGTGGACGACACGGTGTTCTCCCTGTCATCCAACGCACGGATGGTCATCGACGAACTGATCTACAATCCGGCGGGCAGCGACAACTCCATGGGGGTGTCCCTGATCCAGGGGACCTTCGTCTTCGTCACCGGCCAGGTCGCGCCCAGCGGCGGTATGGACGTGGAAACGCCGGTCGGCACAATCGGCATCCGCGGCACCACCGTCGGCGTGCAGATCGCGACCCTGGGCGGCAACACCCGGATCGTCAACCTGGTCAATCCGGACACCGGCGAGACCGGTAGTTTCATCTTCAGCAACGGCGGCGGCATCGCCCAGTTCACCCAGGCCAACCATTTCCTGCAGGTGGCCAGCTCCAACGCCTTGCCCGGTTCGCCGGCGGTGGCCAGCAGCCAAGTCATCAACAACGTTTTCGGCCGCGACCTGGGCAATGCCATCGGCATCCAGCGCCAGCTCGACCGCAACGACGACGACTCGCCGCCCACACCGCCGACCCAACCCAATCCCAACGATCAGGAAGGCAACCTCCCCGAGGAACTGCCCCAGGACATCCTGGAGGCGCTGCTGGAACAGGTGCCGATCGAGACTGCGGTCGGCCCTCAGGCGCTGGGCGGCGGCGCCGAGTTCCGCCTGCCGCCCTGGCTGGGCCAGGCCTTCGGTTTCCTCGGCCTCACGCCGCAGGGCGTGATCGGCGAAGTGGCCGCGCCGACGCTCGAGTTTCCGGACTTTCCGCAGTTCGTCGTTTTCTTCACGCCGGAAAGTCCCGTGGCGCCCAGCGCCGCCTTCGGCCTGCCGGGCGCCGCCACCGGCGGGGCGGGGCTCATCGCCGCGATCAAGGAGGACTCGGTCGACAACCTGGCGATCTTCGCGGCGACCGCAGGCAACATCGAGAACGAGCTGACGTCCATCGTCCTGGAGCTGCCGGGCTTCGCGCCGGAAGACCTCGACATATCCAGCATCATTGCCGACCTGGACGGCGACCCGCCGCTGGGCACCGTCGAGGTGACGACGGACGGCGGCATCACGCGCATCGTCATTACTTTCGACATCACCCAGGACGTCCAGGTCTTCGCCAGTTCCTTCACGCTCGATGCGCCGGAGGCGGGCAGCGACGCGGACTTGCCGGGCATCAAGATCACGGCGACGGCCCAGGACCTGCTGGATCCGACTAAGATGGGCAGCTCCAGCGTCTCGGGAACCCTGGTCCTGGACGCGGTCTTGGACGAGGCGGCGATCGCCAGCCAGGGCTCCTCGGCGACCGTGGATGAAGCCGCCACGGCGCAGGAAATTCCCCTCGATCTGTCGCTCAGCATCATCGACACGGGCTTCGACGCCTCGGGCCCGGACGGCGACGGATCGGAGGCGATCACCAACGTCACGGTGGTTCTCTCGGCGGGTATTCTGGCGCTCGGGGCCGGGGCGCCGGCCGGAGCCTCGATCGTCAACAACGGCGGCGGCAGCTTCACGCTGCGTGTCGCCGATCCGGCGGACTACGCGGACGCCGTGGCATCGCTACAGGTCGAAGTGCCGGCCGGTCTCGACGGCGAGGTGACCGGCACGATCTACGTGACGACCGCGGAGTTCTCGCCCAGCGGGGGGGAGGCACAGACCGGCGACAACAGTCTGACCCTGGATACCGATTTCTCCGTCATGGTCACCGCCGGTGAAGTGGCGCCTACGGCGGCCTTCGGGGTTCCGGACGGCGTGGTCCTGCTGGCTGCGCAGGCGGGGATCGCCACCATCCTGGAAGACTCCGAAGACAATCTCATCGGTTTCTCGGCGGCGGCCGGGAATCCGACGGACGAGCTGGCCTCGGTCGAGATCGCCCTGCCGGGGATCGCGCCGGGCGACGTCGACATCGCGCAGATCAACGCGGACCTCGCGGGGCCGCCGCTGCTCGGCAGCGCGGTGGTGGCGACGCCCGGCGGCGTGACCACCATCATCATCACCTTTGCCGATGCCCAGGACGTGCAGGACTTCTCCAGCTCCTTCACGTTGGACGCGCCGGTTGCCGACAGCGACCTGGATCTGGCGGACATCGAGATCACGGTGACCGCCAAAGACACTACGACGCCGGCGGCGACCGGCTCGGCCAGCGCCACCGGCACGGTCTACGTCGATGCGGTCGCCGATCCCGTCGATGTGACGGTGGATGCGGTGAGCGCCAGCGGAGATGAATCCTTCGCGCCGGGCGAAGCCGGTACGGTGACGGTGGATGCGGCCTTCGGAGATTCCGCCGACGGTTCGGAACTGCACACGGTGACGGTGACGGTACCTCTGGGCTTCACGGTGACCGATACCGACGGCGGAACGCAGGTCGGTGACGAGGTTTCCTGGACCACGACGGACCCGAACTTCCAGGCGGTGCTGCAGGTGTTGGCCGACGACCCGCTGCCGGGCGAGCAGGAAGTGACCTGGCAGGCCGAGGCGACTGCGGTCGAGCAGAATACCAACACCGACCCGGAGGCCGGCGACGTCGAGCAGACGACGGCCAACAACACCCAAGACGACCAGGCCAGCGACAGCGTGACGCTGGACCCGGCCGGGGCGCCGGCGGTGTCGGTGAGCCTGGGCGGCGAGGCGCTCTGCATCGCCGAAGACGGCCAGGGCGACTTCACTGTCACGGTGACGGCGCCGGGTGACGACTATGTCAGCGAGGTTCTGGTCGGCAACCTGCCGGGGGCCGGTGAGGGCTGGTTCACCACCGTCGTGGGAGACGACGGCGGCATCTTCGATCCGGCCACGGGCGTCTACACGACCTCGGGCCAGCCGACGACGGTCGTGCTGACGGTGACCCTGATGCCGCCGCCGGACAGCGACCTGGATGTGGTCACGGTGATGGGCGGCGATATCTCCTTCACTGCGACCACGACCGATCCCAACAGTGGCGACACAGCGATGTCCGCGCCGGTCAGCGCCGACGTCGACGTCGACGCGGTGGCCGACGGCGAGGGCGCGGGGTTGTCCGTCTCGGTCAACGTGAACGACAGCGGTGATCCGGACGGCGAGTTCTCGCCTGGCGAAACCGGCACGGTCTCGGTCTCGGCGAGCTTCGGCGACTACATCGACGGCTCCGAGCTTCACACGGTGGTGGTGGACATCCCCGATGGCTTCACGGTGGTCGAGCCGCTGCCGGCCCTGGCCGGCGTCACCGTCTCGGTGAACGGCGACGGCGACGTGGAGTTCCTGGTGAGCGACGGCGTCTCGGGCTTCACCGACTACACCTTCGAAGTCACCGCCTCCGACGGCGTTGCGGACGGCGAGGTCTACCCCTTCTCGGCGACCGCCACGGCGCTGGAGGAGCCGGTCGACGAGGACTGCGAGGCCGGCAACAACGAGGCGACATCGGAGGCCTCTGCCGATGCCAACACCGGTGCAGCGGGGGCCCCCACAGTGGCGCTCGCCGTGCCCGGCGACGACGGCAGCCTGAAGGAAGACACCACCGGCGACGTGCAGATCACCGCTGACGTGACGACCCCTGGCGACACGCTGAGCCAGGTCGTCGTCACCGCGCCCGAGGGCTGGGTGCTGAGTGCCTCGGCCGGTGGCCAGATCGCCGCGGTCGAGGGTGACGGCACCACCACCCTGACCCTGACGCTGGTCGGCGGGGTGACGAACTTCTCTGCCCTGATCCAGGCGACCCCGCCTGAGGACAGCGACGTCGACGGCAGCTTTACCGTCGAGGCGACGGCGGTGGACGGCTCGGACAGCGCGGTCAACGACGACGACTTCGACGTGCCGGTCGACGCTGTGGCCGACGGCGGCGCGCTGGTCACCACCGGCGGCTACGGCGTCTCCACCAACGGCTCGCTGGTCGACCTGGCGCTGCTGCTGGGCTTGCAGGACGGCAATCCGGACAATCCCGACGGCGATCTCTTCAACGCCGGCGGCTTCGACGACGACGGCTCGGAGGCGGTGACGACAATTCAGGTGACCCTGAGCGGCAGCCCGGCGATCGCCAGCGACGACGACGCGGACCTGGTCTACGACACCGGCTTCGGCGGAGACGTCACGCACGTCAACGGCAGCCTGGTCTGGACCTTCACCGGCACCGAGGCGGAGCTCCAGGACCTGGTGGCCTCGCTGCAGCTCGATCCCGCGGACGACTACACCGGCACCCTCACCGTCGAGGTCGCGGTGACAACCGAGGAAGCGGCCCTCGAGAGCGGCTCGCCGGCCCCGGGCGGCGACGGCAGCAACGGCGACTCCGGCGTCGAGGCGGACGACGGCGACAACGCCGTCACCGAGACCTTCTCCTTCGAGGTACAGGCCGAGGTCTTCCTGGCCGGCGCGGTCGGCATCAACGAGATCGGCCTGGGCGTGGGCACCTCGGTCGAAAAGCACGGCGACATCATCGAAACGGTCAACACCGGCCAGAACTACATCGAGATCCGCAACATCGTCGACCATGCCGTCAGCACGTCGGAGGTCAAGTCGCTGATGATTCAGATCATCGGCGCGGACGGCCACCTGGTGACCATCGACCTCTCCACGGCGACGGGCGGCAGCATCAACATCCCGCCGCTGGGCTTTCTGACCATCTTCGAGGACGGCACCTGGGCGACCTCCACGCCGGGCGGCGAGATCCAGCAGACCGGCACCTACGAGGTCCCCGGCGAATACACCGAGCCGGGATCGGTCTGGGGCTTCGGCGAGGACACCTCGGACATGCTCGGCGTCTATCTGGTGCAGGACAGCGGTTCGGTCGACATGTTCCTGGCCAACGGCGCCGACGGCGAACTCTTCGGCGGCACCGGCGGCAACTGGGTGGGTTCCGGCAGCGCCACCGCCAACGCCGCGGCCCTGCTGGGCGCCTTGATCGACCTGGAGACCTATTCCGGCCTGGTGGGCGACCAGGATGCCCTGCTGGCCGCGCTGGACCGTTCCGACATCGTGCTCGACGACGCCCCCGCCGTGGACGACGAGGGCACCCATGTCTTCGCCCGTGTCTTCGCCGACGAGGAAACCGCCGGCGATAGTCCGGGGGACGCTTTCACCGCCGACACCAACACCTCGGCGGACTGGACCACCAGCAACGAGCCCACGTCCTTCGACACCGCCCTCAACAATGACGATCTGGCGGCGATCGACGATTTCAACCCGCAGGACTCCTCGGACGACCTGAACCCGGCCCAGGGCGCCGGGACCAACGAGGAGGACGCCGGCCAGACGGTGCTCTACGCGGACGTCGACGGCGACAGCCTGCAGGGCGGCCGCGGCCAGGATTTCCTCTTCGGCAACACCGCCGCCAACCTGCTGCAGGGCGGCGACCACAACGACTTCCTCTTCGGCGACCAGGGCGACGACAGCCTGGACGGCGGCGGCGGCGCCGATTTCCTGGTGGACGTGGACGGCGCCGACCTGCTGATCGGCGGCTCCGGCGACGATATCCTGATCAGCGGGCAGGAACACCTGCCGGGCGCGGTGGTGCTGGCCAGCGCCGCGGGCGATCTGCTGATCGGCGACGAGGTCGCCGAGGCCGGCGGCTCCTTCGGCGAAGACGTCATCCTGGGTGGCGGCGGCGGCAACCTGGTCTTCGGCGACACGCTGCTGGTCGAGGCCGAATACGAAGGCAGCCTCTTCGACCTTGCGGTGCTGGTCTTCAACGATGTTGAGGGACCGGCCCTGCGCGCGGCGCTGGGCGGCCTTGGCGAGTCCGACTGGATCGAAAGCGGTTCGGGGAACGACAGCGTCATGGGCCAGGGTGGCGACGACACCATCGCCGGCCAGGAAGGCGACGATCTGCTCGTCGGCGGCGACGGGGCCGACGCCTACCTCTTCAGCCTCGCCGCCAACGAAGGGAGCGACGAGATTCTCGACTTCTCCGTCAACGAAGGCGATCTCCTGTCCTTCACCGACGTCAGCGATGTCGACGGACCGTTGGGGATCGATATTGAAGACGCCGTCGCGAGCTTCACCGACAACGGCGGCGGCGCCGGTATCGATGAGCTGGTCCTGGAGAGCGGCACGGTGGTGTTGATCCACGATGTGGACAGTGCGCTCTCCAGCATCGCCGATGTCACGGCCAACAGCCTGGTCAACGGCGGTTGATGGTCCTGTAGGAGTTCATGGCTGCATCGGTCCGGGCGCCGGACGCCCTGACGCGGCGCCCGTGATGGGTAGCCGGGGGACGGGCAGCCAGGAGACGGGCAGCCAGGAGACGGGGTGGAAGTGAGCGAGGAGGTGTCATCGATCGGGGCGGGGGACCGCCGGAAGGACAGCGGCAAGGCCGCCTTGCTGCGGCGCTTGCTGAAGCAATCGTCCCTGCTGCGGCTGGCTCAGAGGTTCGGCATCAGCCGGCTGCTCGGCCTCTGCCTCTTCATACCGCTGCTGGCGTTGCGGGTTTGGGATCCTGCCCCCCTGGAGACCCTGCGGCTCAAGACCTTCGACCTCTACCAGCTGGTCGAGCCCCGCCAGCCGGCAATGGAGCCCGTCATCATCGTCGACGTCGACGAGGAGAGCCTGGCGGAGGTCGGCCAATGGCCCTGGCCGCGCACCACCGTCGCGCGGCTGATCGACCGGCTGCGTGAGGCCGGCGTGGTCGCGACGGCTTTCGACATGGTTTTCGCCGAGCCCGACCGCTCCTCGCCTGCGGCCTATGCGGACTCCCTGACCGGCGTGGCGCCCGAGGTCAAGGAAGCGCTGCGCAGCCTTCCCGCCAACGACGAGGTTTTCGCCCGCGCCATCCGCAATTCGCGCCTGGTGCTGGGCCAGGCCGCCTATCACCGGCGCCGGGACGGTGATGACGCGGCTTCCTTGCCGAAGGTTCCCCTGGCGGTTCTGGGCAAGGATCCGAAGCCCTACCTTTTTCACTTCCGCGGTCTGGTGCGCAATACGCCGGTGGTGGACGCGGCGGCCTCCAGCCGCGCGGTTTTCAGCCTGGTGCCGGAGCGCGACGGTATCGTGCGCCGGGTGCCGGCCTTCGTCGTCGCCGAAGACCGTATCCTGCCGGGACTCTCGGTCGAACTGCTGCGCATCGCCACCGGCGGCAACGCTTTCGCCATCAAGACCGACGACGCGGGCGTCCGCTCCTTCGTCGTGGCCGGGGTCGAGGTGCCGACCGACCGCAACGGCCGGCTGTGGGTGCACTACGCCGAGACGCGCCCTCATCTCTACGTCTCGGCCAAGGACATCCTGGCCGGCAGCGTCGCGCCGGAGCGCCTGGCCGGCAAGCTGGTGCTGATCGGCACTTCGGCCGCGGGCCTGCTCGACATCAAGGCGACGCCGCTGCAGGAAGATATCCCCGGCGTCGAGGTGCACGCTCAGGTCCTGGAGATGATTCTCGGAAACCAGTTGCTGCTGCGCCCGAACTACGCCTTGGGGGCGGAGTTGGTGGTCTTCGCCCTCGTGGCCCTGTCGTTCATCGCTCTGGTGCCTGTATTGGGCGCGTTGCTGACCATGCTGCTGGGCGCGGTGGTGGCGGCGGCGTTGCTGACCGCCTCCTGGCTGCTCTATACCACTGAGGGCGTGCTGATCGACGTGGCCTACCCGACCCTGGGCGCCTTGGCCGTATTCGCCCTTCTCGTCTTCATCAACTACCTGCGCGAAGAGCATCTGCGCGCGCAGGTCCGCAGCGCCTTTCGCCAATACATCTCCCCGGCCCTGGTCGACCAAGTGGTGAAAGATCCGGATCTTCTGGTGCTGGGCGGCGTGCGCCGGGACATGACCGTGCTGTTCAGCGACGTGCGCGACTTCACCTCGATTTCAGAGAGCATGCAGCAGCAGCCGCAGCGGCTGAGCCGCCTGATGAACCGGCTGCTCACGCCGCTGTCGGCCCAGATACTCGACCACCAGGGCACCATCGACAAGTACATGGGCGACGCGGTCATGGCATTCTGGAACGCGCCCGTCCCGGACGACGAGCACGCCCGCAACGCCTGCCGGGCGGCCTTGGCGATGCGCCGGGAGATCGACCGCCTGAACGTCGAACTGGCCCAGGAGGCCCAGACGGCCGGCGGGCAGGCCATTCGCCTGGATGTCGGTATCGGTCTCAACAGCGGGTCCTGCGTCGTCGGCAACATGGGGTCCGAACAGCGCTTCGATTACACCGTCATGGGCGACACCGTGAACCTGGCTTCGCGCGCCGAAGGCCAATGCAAGACCTATGGCGCCCAGATCATCATCGGCCAGGCCGCTGCCTTGGAGGTGGGCGCGCGCATGACCTACGTGGAACTCGACATTATACGGGTGAAGGGCAAGCGGGAGCCGCAACGCATCTTCGCCCTGCTCGGCCCCGCCGAACTCGCCGAGGACGAGGATGTCCGGCGCACCATCGCCGGCATCGGCGATCTCTTGACGGCTTACCGGGGGCGCTACTGGGCGGTTGCCCTGCGGGCGATCGAGGAACTGGAGGGCCGCTCTCTGGAGCGCCTGGACCTGCCGTTCTTCCTGCAGCTCTACCGCCGGCGCATCGAAGACTTCCAGGCCAATCCGCCGCCGCCGGACTGGGACGGCGTCTACACCGCAACGACGAAGTAGCGCCGGCCCCCTAGTCGCAGGTTCCCTAGTCGCCGGCGAGATCGGCGATCAGCTTCTCTCCGGCGATCGACTCCGCGACCCTGCGCAGGGCCGCGATAACCCGCGCATCGTAACGTCGGTCGTTCTGTTCCAGGATCTGAAGCGCCCGTTCCGGCGAGATGCCGCCACGATAGACCCGCGGCTCCAGGCGGGCGCAGAAAACGTCGCAGGCCCCCAGGATGCGCCCGGCCAGGCCGATCTGCTCGCCCGACAGGCCGTTCGGGTAGCCGCCGCCGTCCAGGCGCTCGTGCATCTGTGTGACGGCGTCCAGTACCGGCAATTCGAAGTCGATGTCGCGCAGTATGGACGCGGTGTGCTGGATGTGGCGTTGCAGCTGTTCGATCTCACTATCGCTGAGGCGGCCCGGTTTGGTCAGTATCTCCACCGGCACCGCCAGCTTGCCGATCTGTGAGAGGTTGGCCGCGATCTCGACCGTGGCCACGACCTCGGATCCGGCTTCCAACAGCTCGGCGACGGCGCGGGCGAAGCCGGCAAGGCGGCGCGAGTGGCCGGCCAGATAAGGGTCGCGCAGCTCGACGGCGCGCACCAGAGAGGACACCATCTGCTGCATGGCGCGTTCGCGCTTCTGGTGTTCCTCGACCAGTTCGGTCACGTCGCGCATGACCGAGACGATGCCGACGGTTTCGCCGCTGTCGTCGTGGTAGGGGACCTTCGAGACCTGCAAGTGATGCAGGCGGGACTGCAGGTAGATCTCGGTGTTGAAGGTCACCGAGGCCTCCCGCTCCAGAACGCGGCGATCGGATCTGGCCAGGCGTTCCGCCGTCCCCTGGCCGAAGAGGGCCGCGTCGTCCAGGCCCACCGCGTCGCCGACGCTGCGGTCGACGGCCCGCGCGAAGGCCGGGTTGAGGTAGCGGTACCTGCCTTCCTTCGATTTCACGCCGATGTACTCGGCGATGGAGTTGTTGACGCTGTCGAGAAACCGGCGCTGGGCTTCGATGCGCGAGGCCAGGCGCTTGAACTGGTCGGCCAGGGTGGAGCTGTGCTCGTTGTTGAGGCGCCACCAGAAGGCGCCGAAGGCGGCGATCACCGCCAGCATCACCAGGCCGGCGACCGCCAGTACCGCGAGAACGAAGCCGCGCATCTGGTTTTCGGCGACCGCGGTCTCGATTTCCTGAACAACCCACCAGGCGGTCTCGCGGACCGGACTGCCCGCCGAATAGACGGCGGTGCCCCGGCCGACGGCGCCGCGCTCGGCGAAGGGCAGGGGGGCGTCGGCCGGCGGCATATCTATGCCCTCGACCAGCCGTACCGGCGGAAGAGTGTTGGGGTCCACCAGGAAGAGGCCGCCGTCCGAGCGTTGCAGCAGCACTAGGCGCTCGCCGGCTCCGGAGAGCGGCGGCGGCGCCAGCACCTCGATCAGCATCTCGTCGATCGGAATGGTCAGCATCAGCACGCCGACGGTCTGCTCGGCGAGAAGCTGCCGCAACTCGCCGGGATCCTCCGGGTACTGGCCGCCGGTCAACTCGAACTGGGCGGCGAAGATGGGGGCGAAGAAGTCGATGACAGCGCCGCCGGGCGCGCGCCGGGCGGGGCCGAAGGCGATGGTGCCGCTGTCGAAGATGCCGCGGGCGATCTGCTGCTGTTGGCCGCTCATCAGCAGCGCGCCGGCGGTGGAGACGTAGGAGATACCTTCCCGGTTGATCACGTAGCCGGCCGCGAAGCCCGCATTGTCGGCGAAGTCGGTGAGAATCTGCTCCATGTAAGGGAGCTGCTCGGAGAGCGTGGCGGAGAAAGCGTCGCCGCCCGCCGGGGCGCCCGCGCCCGGCCCGGAGATGTCGCCGCCGGAAAAGTCCATTTCCGTGGCGAAGAGCCGGAAGAGCTCGCTGTCCAGCACCCGGCCGGCCGGGCGGACGCTGCCGGAGAGCCAGGTCTCGATCACTTCGGCGCGTCCGGCCGAAAGGACTTCCAGGCGGCGCTGCAGTTCGCTCTCCAGATCGCCCTGCCGCAGTTGGATCAGCACGATGGGCACAACGACGCAGATCGCGAGTATGATGCCGATCACGGTCAGGCCGCGGCTGAGCGCGCGCGAGCGGGTTGGCTTGAACTGGTTGGGGTCGACTTCGGTGCTGATGAAGTCGCTTTCGGCTGGGGCGCTGGCGCTGCACATCTCCGGCTCCGGTCTTACTGGCGTTTCTGGAACAGGGTACTGGCCGAGAGGGCGAAGCCGGAGGGGGCCTTGAGCTGCCTCTGCTTGCCGGGCACATGGGCCCAGCGCGAGGTCTCGTTCATCGAGACCTGAGGGACGTAGTGGCCGTACTTACTGTGCGGAAGGACGAGTTGGGAGGTGTTGTCCAGGATCAGGATGTCGCCGCCGACGTAGGCGGCCATGACGGCGTGCCCGAAGCCGCGGATGGTGTCGCGCAGGGCGACGATCCGCAGTTCGTCCTTGCTGAAGCCGACGTTTCTCAGGGCGTAGTACTTCGCGATGGAGTAGTCCTCGCAGTCGCCGGAGCGGATGATGAACTCCTTCGGCGTCGCCCAGTATTCGCGGACGCCGTAGACTTCCATGTCCAGCTTGTAGGGCCAGCGGTTGAAGGAGCTGTTCACCGACCGGAGGCGGTCTCCCCGCGGCAGGGCCTTGGCGGCAAGGACGATCTCGCGCCAGCGTTTCAACATCGAAGTGGTGCAGGCGCCGGCACTCTTGGCGCAGTTGTTGAAGGCCGGACCGGCGGTGCGCATGGCGCCGACCACCCTTTGCCACTGCTGCAGGCCTTTCAGCGAGTCGGAGCGGATCTCTACGGTGCCGAAGAGGGTGTTCTCCGCCTCCGCCTGTTTGGCCGCTTGGATCATGTTGGCGAGATCCTGACCCGCGGCCGGCTGCGGCGCGGCCAACAAGGCGCCCAGGCAAAACAGCCCGCAAAACCGGGACAGCGATAGGACAGCGGCTCTCTTACCGGCTCTCACCATTGCAGCCGTCTCCCCTCAGCTTGCAAGGCCATGTCCGCTTCGGTTCCGGCTTCTCCGGAACCGTTTTGCCCGAAAGGGCCCCGGCGGAGCTGGCGCGTTTCCAGGTGATCGTCAGCCGGCCAGCCCGAAGGCTAACCATCCGATGGCTAACCAAATGAACTAATCGATTTCCGGAGTATATGGCGATCGGCGGGAAAAGGGTTGCAAATTATGCGCGGACTTCGCGCAACGAAAAATTGAAAATCTATTCTTATATCGTTCCTGGAAAGGGAGTCCGCGAATGCCGGGGCGACTCCATGGTTAACGCCGCCGGTCAGAGCCCGCTTGGATTCGGGTTTCCGCCGCGCGCAGGTGCCCCACCTCCGTCGCTAACCTGCGGAAGTCGCGGCAACTCCCGTATTAAGCGATTGTTTGTCATTTGCCGTTAACGATGTCGTGGCCCAGCCTGCCATTAACGCCGCACGGCAGGCCGGGGAGGAACGACGAACGATTGAGAAAGGTGCCGATGGCACTGTTGTCCAAAGCGGCCGCCGGGCCGGCCGGCAAAGCCAAGATTCCGTTCTGGGTGCGTCTCAAGGCCTGGTGGGAGGGCTATGACCTGGCGATCCGGAAGAAGCAGCAGATTCCCGTGGAGATGGGGGATCTGACGCAGGACGCCGTCCGCTATGAGCAGCCGGAGATGTTGTCCAAGCGCCTGGAGGTGATGCAGCAGCTCTGGGGCAAGGGCATGTCGGGGCCAGGCGACGAAAGTTATATCCTCAAGCTGGTGAAGCCTTTCGGCCTGGACCCCGCCTTCACCGTTATCGACGTGGGGGCCGGCCTGGGCGGCGCCACCCGCCTGATCTCCGAGAAGTTCGACATCTGGATCACCGGCCTGGAGGCCGACCGCGAAGTCGCGGACGCGGGCATGGAGCTTTCGACCATGGCCGGCCTCGCCAAGCGGGCGCCGGTCCACTACTTCGACATGGACAAGTACGAGTTCCGGGAGAATTCCACCGACTGCGTGTTCTCCAAGGAGGCGCTCTACATGGTGGAGGACAAGGACCGGCTGCTGAAAGAGATCATCAACATGATCAAGCCGCGCGGCCAGCTCCTCTTCACCGACTACGTCGTGGCCGAGGGGGCCGACGAGCGGGCGGTCTTCAACTGGGCCGAGGGCGAGCCGACGAGGCCCAATCCCTGGACCATGCGCGACTACGAGGTGGCCCTGACCGAGGCCCGCCTGGACATCCGCATCAAGGAAGACATCACCGAAGAGGTCTACGGCATCATCACCGCCAACTGGGCGCGGTTCCTGTCGAGCCTCAAGGGCAAGTCGATCGACAAGAAGACCGCGGAAGCGATCACCGACTCCGTCGAGCTGTGGACCCGGCGGACCAAGGCCATCGATGCGGGTGCCCTGAGGATCTGCCGTTTTCACGCCTTGAAGAAAGAGGCGGAGAAGATGCTCTCCGACTGGTAGGACCCATTGCGGCCGGGTCCGGCCGGGTCTGGCCGGGGCCAGCCGGGAAGGTAGAAAAGGGCTCATTTCCGGGCTTTTCCGAGGTTGACAGGCCCTTCCGCGCTGCCTATGTTCCGGCTTCCCGCGCGCCGGCCCGGACCGGCCCGTGAAGCTGCGGGCCTAAAGAGGATAGAGAAATGAAGGTCGTTAACTCTCTTAAGACCGCGAAACTGCGCGAAAAAGGCTGCCGTGTCGTGCGCCGCAAGGGTCGCGTCTACGTGATCAACAAGAAGAACCCGCGCTTCAAGGCCCGCCAGGGCTGAACCGCTCCCGCCGGCGCCGCCGGCGGTTTTGAGCTTTGAGACGCAAGCAAGGCCGCGCCCTGAAACGGGCGCGGCCCTGTTTTTGCTGCTCACTGGGCCTTTGCCCGCATTTTGGCCTCCCAGTGCCTCCCCAAATCCCGGATTTCTGCCTTTTTCCGCTCTTTTCCGCCCTTGGGGGCGGCCTGGGGCATTGACCGCACCGGCGCGGCGCGCCATAGTCTCGAAAAATTGGTAATACCAATTGCCCCGCGCCCTTCTCGGGTCCAGGCGGGCGGAATCCAGGGAGAGACCTGCCCATGCAGATGCCGGAGCCGGATCAAGCCGTCATCGACGCCAAGGCCGATATCGTCACCGCCTTGCGCGCCATCGTCCCCGGTGAGGGGGTGATCGTCGACGCCGAGGAGTTGAAGGCCTACGAGAGCGACGGCCTGACCGCCTACCGCCAGCTTCCCCTCATCGTCGTGCTGCCGGAAACCACCGCGCAGGTCAGCCAGGTCCTGAAGGTCTGCAGGGAGCGTGGCGTCAAGGTGGTGCCGCGCGGCGCCGGCACCTCGCTTTCCGGCGGCGCCCTGCCGCTGGCCGACGGCATCATTCTCGGCCTCGGCAAGTTCAACCGGGTCCTCGACATCGACTTCGACAACCGCTGCGCCGTGGTGCAGCCGGGCGTCACCAATCTGGCCATCACCAAGGCGGTGGAGGACCGGGGCTTCTACTACGCGCCCGATCCCTCCAGCCAGATCGCCTGCACCATCGGCGGCAACGTGGCGGAGAACTCCGGCGGCGTGCACTGCCTGAAATACGGCCTGACGACCAACAACCTGCTGGGCCTCGAAATGGTGCTGATGGACGGCACCATCCTGCGGATCGGCGGCCGGCACCTGGATGCGGAGGGTTACGATCTGCTGGGCATCATGACCGGCTCTGAGGGCCTGCTGGGCGTGGTGACGGAAGTGACGGTGCGCCTTTTGAAGAAGCCGGAGACGGCGCGCGCCCTGCTGCTCGGCTTTCCGACCAACGAGCAGGCCGGCGACGCGGTGGCCGCCATCATCGCCGCCGGCATCATCCCCGGCGGCATGGAGATGATGGACAAGCCGGCCATCCACGCCGCCGAGGATTTCGTCCACGCCGGCTATCCGCGCGATGTCGAGGCTCTCTTGATCGTGGAACTCGATGGCCCCCAGGCCGAGGTCGACTACCTGATCGGCGAGGTCTCGCGCATCTGCGCGGAGAACGGCGCCGTCACCAGCCGCGTCAGCGAAAGCGAAGAAGAACGCCTGACCTTCTGGGCCGGGCGCAAGGCGGCCTTCCCGGCGGTGGGTCGCATCTCGCCGGATTACTACTGCATGGACGGCACCATCCCGCGCGCCCAGTTGCCGGTGGTGCTGCGGCGCATGCGCGAACTCAGCGCGCACTACGGCCTGCGTGTCGCCAACGTCTTTCACGCCGGCGACGGCAACCTGCATCCGCTGATCCTCTACGACGCCAACAAGCCGGGCGAGCTGGAGAAGGCCGAGGACTTCGGCTCCGACATCCTGAAGCTCTGCGTCGAAGTCGGCGGCGTGCTGACCGGCGAGCACGGGGTCGGCGTCGAGAAACGCGACCTCATGGGCTCGATGTTCAGCGAGACCGACCTGAAGCAGCAGCAGCGCGTGAAATGCGCCTTCGATCCGGAGGCCTTGCTGAACCCCGGCAAGATGTTCCCGCAGCTTCACCGCTGCGCCGAGCTGGGGCGCATGCACATCAGCGGCGGCAAGCTGCCTTTCCCCGATCTTCCCCGCTTCTAAAGAGAGAGCCAGGTATGCAATCGCAGAAGGGGGAGACCCTCGCGCCGGAGACCCGCGACCAGGTGAGCGAGGCGGTGGCCTGGGCGTTGTCGCAGGAAGCGCCGCTGGAAATCGTGGGCCATGGCAGCAAGCGCGGCCTGGGCCGTCCGGTGCAGGCCGCCCACAGCCTCGACCTGTCGCGCCTCACCGGCATCACCCTCTACGAGCCGGAGGAGCTGGTGCTCTCAGCCCAGGCCGGAACGCCGCTGGCCGCCATCGAGGCGGCGCTGGAGGAGAAGCGCCAGATGCTGGCCTTCGAGCCGGCCGAGCTGGGCCCGCTGCTGGGCGGAGCGGCGGGGGCCGCCACCATCGGCGGCGTCCTGGCCTGCAACCTCTCCGGCCCGCGGCGCATCAAGGCCGGGGCGGCGCGCGACCACTTCCTGGGCGTGCAGGCGGTCTCCGGCCGGGGCGAGCTCTTCAAGTCCGGCGGCCGGGTGGTGAAGAACGTCACCGGCTACGACCTCTGCAAGCTGCTCTGCGGCTCCTACGGCACCCTGGCGGTGATGACCGACGTGACGGTGAAGGTGCTGCCGCGCCCGGAGAAGACCTGGACCGTGCTGCTGCTCGGCCTGGACGACGCGGCGGCGCTGGCCGCCATGACCCGCGCCCTGGGCTCGCCGCACGAGGTCTCCGGCGCGGCCCATCTGCCGGCGGCCCAGGCCGCGACCTCGGCGGTATCCTACGTGGCAGGAGCCGGGGCCTCGGTGACGGCGCTGCGCCTGGAAGGGCCGGGGCCTTCGGTGGAATACCGCTGCGCCGCCCTGCGCAAGGAACTCGCCGACCTCGGCGCGACGGAGGAGCTGCACAGCCGCAACTCGCTGGCCTTCTGGCAGGAATTGCGCGGCGTGCGGCCTTTCGTCGGGCGGGAAGACCTCGCCGTCTGGCGCATCTCCGTGGCGCCGACCGCCGGGCCCGGCGTGGCGGCGGCGATCGGCGGCGGTGACGTTTTCTACGACTGGGGCGGCGGCCTGATCTGGCTGGCGCTGCCGGCAACTGCCGATGCGGGCGCCGGCCAGGTGCGCGCCGCCGTCGCCGCGGCGGGCGGCGGCCACGCGACCCTGGTCCGCGCGCCGCTGGAGCTGCGCGCCGCCGGCGCGGTCTTCCAGCCGCAGGACGCGGCGAAAGCGATGCTCAGCGAAAAGGTGAAGGACGGCTTCGATCCCAAGCGCGTGCTGAACCCCGGGCGCATGTACGCGGGGCTGTGAGGAGCGAAGACTAAGAGATGCAGACCAACTTCACCCTGGCCCAGCTTGCCGACCCCAGTATTGCGGAGGCCAACAGGATCCTGCGCAACTGCGTGCATTGCGGCTTCTGCACGGCGACCTGCCCGACCTACATCCTGCTGGGCGACGAACTGGACAGCCCGCGTGGGCGCATCTACCTGATCAAGGAGATGCTGGAGAACGACCGCGCGGCGACGGCGAAGGTCGCCAAGCACATCGACCGCTGCCTCTCCTGCCTGTCCTGCATGACCACCTGTCCCTCGGGCGTGCACTACATGCACCTAGTCGATCACGCCCGCAGCCATATCGAGAAGACCTACCGGCGGCCGCTGCCCGACCGCCTGCTGCGCCGGCTGCTGGCCTTCGTGATCCCGCATCCCAACCGCTTCCGCCTGGCCCTTCTTGGCGCCTTCTTCGCCAAGCCGCTGGCCGGCCTCATGCCGGGGCGCCTGAAAGGGGTGCTGGCCATGGCGCCGAAGGAGATCCGCTCGCCCAGCCGCGTCGATACCCCGCAGGTGTTTGCCGCCCAGGGGCCGCGCCGCGCCCGCGTGGCGCTGATGACCGGCTGCGCCCAGAAGGTGCTGGCGCCGGAGATCAACGAGGCCACGGTGCGCCTCCTGATCCGCCACGGGGTCGAGGTGGTGGTGGCCAAAGGGGCCGCTTGCTGCGGCGCCCTGGTGCATCACATGGGCCAGGAGGACCCGGCCCTGGACGCCGCCCGCGCCAATGTCGCCGCCTGGACGCGCGAGTTGGACGAAGGCGGGCTCGATGCCATCATCATCAACGCTTCGGGCTGCGGCACCACGGTGAAGGATTACGGCTTCATGCTGCGCGAGGACGCCGCCTGGAAGGACAAGGCGGCCAAGGTCTCGGCGCTGACCAAGGACGTGACCGAGTTCATGGACACCTTGGGCCTGAAGGGCGCGGCGGCGGGCCGGCCGCTCACCGTCGCCTACCACTCCGCCTGTTCCATGCAGCACGGCCAGCAAATCCGCCGCGAGCCGAAGGCCCTGCTGACGGCGGCGGGCTTCGCCGTGAAGGAGGTGCCCGAAGGTCACCTCTGCTGCGGCTCGGCGGGCACCTACAACCTGCTGCAGCCGGAAATCGCCAACCGCCTGAAGGCGCGCAAGGTCGCCAACATCGAGAGCACCGGGCCCGACGTCATCGCCACCGGCAACATCGGCTGCATGACCCAGATCGCCGGCGGCACCGGCATCCCGGTGGTGCACACGGTGGAACTGCTCGACTGGGCCACCGGCGGCCCCGAGCCGCGGGCCTTGGCGGCCTTGCCGGGCGTCACGTCAGCGGGCTAGGGCGCACTAGCGGTCTAGGGCACACCCCGGCCGCGCGTCATTTCTGCGCGGTCTCGATCTTGTTTTCCATATGGCTGGCCAGTTGTTGGGAGGCGAGGCCGTCCACCGTCAGGCCGTTGTCGCGCTGATAGGCCTTGATCGCTGCGGTCGTCTTGGCCCCCTGCACGCCGTCGATCGGCCCCGGATCGTAGCCGAGCTTGGCCAGGCCGGCCTGCACCCGCGCCACCGCCGAGGAATTGGCGGGCTGGTCGTCGCTGGCCCAGATGGGGTCGCCGAGATTGATGACGTCTTCGTCGGTCAGTGCGCCGGTCAGGCCGCCGGCCGCGGCGCCGAGCAGCACGCCCTGAAGGATCGACAGCCCGGTGACGGCCCCGACCACGGCGCCGACGCCGGCGCCGATGCCGGCGCCCGAGGCGGCGCGGTCTCCGGTGCTGCTGCCGCAGGCGGTCAGCAGGAGGGACGCGATCAAGGCAAGCGCGGGGGCGGAGCGTTTCATGGCTGTTCTCCGATATCAGGACGGCGACACTGTAACGCAGTCTTCGCGATAACGGAATGTCGGGCGTTCCGCCGCCCTGTCCGCCCCTCCCGGCGGAGCGGAGGCTACTGTTCGGCGTGCAGCTTGGCGGCGTAGGCGGCGAGGTCGTCGACCTGCTCCGGCTGGATCTGGAAGGTGGCGACGAAGGCCGGGTCGTCCGTGGGCGGCTCGACACCGGGAATGCGCACCACCACGGGATGCGGCGGGCGCTCGAAAAAAGTCAGGAAGCGCTCCAGGTAGTCGTCGCGCCGCGCCAGCAGGCGGAAGGACGGCGTGCTCTCGATGCCGCCGTAGGGGTTGTAGTCGGGGACCACGTGGCAGCGCGAGCAGTGGTCGATGGCGATCTGCCGTCCCTTCTCGGCGTCGCCTGCCGCCTCACCGGGTGAGGGCAGGGCGATAACGAGGGCGAGCGCAGCCGGCAGCAGCAGTCCTTTCGCAGGCATGCGCCCAGTCTAGCGCATTTTCCGCCGCTGCAGGAATCGTCACCCCGCCAGGCCGGCGAGGGCCAGGCGCTGGGTTTCCAGCGCGCGCTCCCAGATCATTTCCTTCCAGTCGTCGGCGTCCTGGTAGAAGGCCTCGCGGATCTGGTCCTTGATGGCTCCGCCCTTGGCGCTCGTCATGTCGCCGTGTAGGTGCAGCCAGTTGTCGGCGCGCAGCGCCAGCTTCACCTCCTCTGTGGGCAGGGTGCCGTACTCCAGGGCGACGGCGGTCAGTTCGACGCCGGGAAGGGCTTCTTCCATGCCGATGACGTTGAAGCCGCGGATCTCCGTCGCCGAGGAGGTGCCGAGCGCCGGGCAGGTGAAATCCTCGCCGTACCAATCGCGCACACGCCCCAGCACCGGCGCATCGGGCGCCGCCGGGCAGATGCGCTCGCCGTGGCCGCGCGGCCCCAGCCCGGTGTGATAGTCGATCACCGCGACCCGCTCGGCCCTGGCGAGGTGGCGCTGGAAGATCCGCTTCAGCGTCAGGTGCGACCAGGTGGGCGCGGTGCCGCCGAAGAAAATGCCGTCGGCATGGACGTACTGGCCGTTGGTGACGGCGGCCTGCAGACCGGAGGGGCCGTGTTCCTCGGCGTAGGCGCGCAGCACGCCGCGCGTGGCGGCGATGGTGGCGTCGTCCCAGGTCGGCGGGCAGAGGGCCTCGGCCAGTTCGTCGTAACCGGGGTTGTCCGGCAGGCTTGCGGCGAAATCGACGAAGTTGCGGTTCAGGTCGACGTTGTCTTCGGTGACGCGGCGCAGCCAGGCAAAGCCGTGCGGGTTGATTGCGTGGACCGCCATGTAGGCGGTCCCGGCGTCCTGCTCCGCCGCCAGGCCGCTGTCGAACCAGCCGACCTGCACGCCGGAGCCGCAGAAGCCTTCCACACCATGAGTCCCCGAGAGGCTCACCAGCACGCGTCCGGCGTCCTCCGGTCCCAGCCAGGCGACGTCGGCCGCCAGCTCTTCGCCGTTCGGGCCGCGTTCGGGATGCCCGTAGCTGGTGAGCCGGGCGCCGGCACGCTCCGCGGCCTCGGCGAAGCGCCGTCGCGCCTCGGGATAGTCGGAGGAGAAATAGGCGGCGCCTGCCATGCGGCGGTCTCCCTCTTGCTGGTGCGGCTGGACCCTGGGGCCCGGAATCCGCGGCGCCGGGGCGGGCCGGGCGCCTTCAAAGAATTGTGAAACCTGGATTTATCGTCTGGGCTTTGGCGGAACGGTTGCTTCCGCCATAATCCACAGAATGAAGCGCTTGCCAATCACAGCGATCGCAATTTTCGCGGCCTTCTGGGCCTGTCTGGCCCTCACCCTGCCGGCGCGCGCCGACCAGAAGGACGAGCGTCTGGATGCGCTCTTCGTGCGGCTGCTGGAAGCTCCGGGGCCCGGCGAGGCCCAGCGCGTCGAGGGGCTCATCTGGTCGATCTGGATTCAATCCGATGACGGTGCGGTGCAGGTCCTCATGCACGACGGCATCGAGGCGCTGCAACAGGGCAACTACCCGCGCGCGCTCGGCAAGTTCGAGCAGATGGTGCTGATCGCACCGGATTTCGCCGAGGGCTGGAACAAGCGGGCGACGGTTTATTACCTGCTCGGCAACTACGAGAAGTCGCTGGCCGACATCGACAAGACCCTGGCGCTGGAGCCGCGTCACTTCGGCGCCCTGGCCGGGCGCGGCCTGGTCTATGCGGAGTTGGAGGACGCGCCGCGCGCGCTGAAGGCCTTCGAGGATGCCCTGGCGATCCATCCCAACCTGACCTCGGCGGCGATCAACGCCGCACGGCTGCGCAAGCTGCTGCAGGACCGGGACATCTGAACAGGAGCGCCCGGAGCGGCGCGGCACCGGGTCTCCCCGGCTACTGCTCCACCCGGGCGATGCGCAGCATGTTGGTGGTGCCCGGTGTCTTGAAGGGCACGCCGGCGGTGATCACCAGGGTGTCGCCCAGGTCGGCGAAGCCCTCGCGTACGGCCAGGCGGCAGGCCTTCTCCACCATCTCTTGAGTGTTGGACACGTCCTCGGTGTGCAGGCAGTGGGCGCCCCACAGCACCGCCAGGCGGCGCGCCGTGCGGATCTCGTTGGTGAAGACCATGATCGGCACGTTGGGCCGCTGGCGCGCGGCGCGCAGGGCGGTGGAGCCGGACATGGTGTAGTTGACGATGGCCGCGGTGGAGAGCGTCGAGGCGACCTGCGAGGCGGCGGCGGAGATGGCGTCGGCGCCGGTCGCCTCCGGGTCGCCCTCGCGCGCATGGATCAGGCCGCGGTAGGCGGGGTCAGCCTCGGTCGAGGCGATGATCCGGTCCATGAAGGTGACGGCTTCCTTGGGGTACTTGCCGGCGGCGGACTCGGCGGAGAGCATCACCGCGTCGGCGCCGTCGTAGACGGCGGTCGCCACGTCGGAGGCCTCGGCGCGGGTCGGTGCCGGCGCCGCGATCATGGACTCCAGCATCTGGGTCGCCACCACCACCGGCACGCCCGACAGGCGGCAGGCGTGGATGATCTGCTTCTGGCGGCTGGGGATGGTCTCCGGCGGCATCTCCACGCCCAGGTCGCCGCGCGCCACCATGATGGCGTCGGACAGCGCGATGAGCTGAGAGAGGCATTCCAGGGCGGCGGGCTTTTCGACCTTGGTCATGATCGCCGCGCGCTCGCCGATCAGCCGGCGCGCCTCGGTCAGATCCTCCGGCCGCTGGACGAAAGACAGCGCGATCCAATCGACGCCCAGATCCAGCGCGAACTCCAGGTCGGCGCGGTCCTTCTCGGTGATAGGGGAAATCGGCAGGATCACGCCCGGCAGGTTGACGCCCTTGTGGTCGCGCAAGGGGCCGCCGGTGACGACTCTGGTCTCGGCGTAGTCGGGTGCGCAGTCCTGCACCTCCAGCTGCAGCTTGCCGTCGTCGATCAGCAGGGCGGTACCGGGCGAGATGGCGGCGAAGATCTCCGGATGCGGCAGCGGCGCGCGCTTGTCGTTGCCGGGCGTCTCGTCCAGATCCAGGCGGAAGGACTGCCCCGCTTTCAGAACGACCTCGCCACCCTCCACTTCGCCGATACGCAGCTTCGGGCCCTGCATGTCGGCGAGAATGCCGATCGGGCGCTCGACCTCCGCCTCGACCTCGCGAATCGTCTCGTAGCGCTTGCGGTGGTCTTCGTGGGTGCCGTGGCTGAAATTGAGACGGAATACGTCGGCGCCGGCGCGAAAAAGTTCGCGAATCTGCTCCTTGGAGGAGGAGGCGGGGCCGAGCGTGGCTACAATCTTTGCTTTTCTTTGTCGTCGCATGGCGCGGAGTTTACTCAGGATTCTCCGAGAACCCAGCCCAAAATTTCCGGTGTTCGGGCGTGTGCTAACGTTCTGCCGCTTCGGGGGTCACCAGGATGGCGCGAAAATCATTAACATTGGTGAGGGTCGGTCCGGTCACCACCAGGTCGTTCAGGGCCGAGAAGAAGCTATAGCCATCGTTGTCGGCCAGCATGGCCTTGGCGTCGAGCCCCCCCGCGGCGGCGCGGGCCAGGCAGCCGGGCCCGGTAATGGCGCCGGCGTTGTCCTCGCTGCCGTCGATGCCGTCGGTGTCGCAGGCCAGGGCATAGATGCCCGGCGCCCCTTGCCCCGGCGCGCTTTCGAGGGCGACGGTCAGTGCCAGCAGGAACTCGGCGTTGCGCCCGCCACGGCCCTGGCCGCGCAGGGTGACGGTGGTCTCGCCTCCGGACAGGAGCACGCAAGGGCTGGCTGCGGGCTGGCCGAAGCGGGCCACTTGGCGGGCGATGCCGGCCATGACCTGGGCCACCTCTCGGGCCTCGCCTTCGATGGAATCGCCCAGGATGACCGGCGTCACCCCTTCCTGCCGCGCCAGCGCGGCGGCGGCTTCGAGCGAATCCTGCGGCCGGGCGATGAGGTGGGTCTCGCAGCCGGCGAGGCGCGGATCGCCGGGCTTCGGCGTCTCTTCCGCACCGGCCTCGAGGTGGGCGCGCACCGACGCCGGAGCATCGATGCCGTATTTGTCGAGGATCGCCAGGGCGTCGGCGAAGCTGGTCGGGTCCGGCACCGTGGGGCCCGAGGCGATGACTGCCGGGTCGTCGCCCGGCACGTCGGAGATCAGCAGGCTGACCACCCTGGCCGGCGCGGCGGCGGCGGCCAGCCGTCCGCCCTTGATGGCCGAGAGGTGCTTGCGCAGGCAGTTCATCTCGTCGATGGCCGCCCCGGAGCGCAGGAGCGCCTTATTGACCGCTTGCTTCTCTTCCAGAGTGATCCCCTCGGCCGGCAGCGAGAGCAGCGCCGAGCCGCCGCCGGAGATGAGGCACAGCACCAGGTCGTCGGGGCCGAGGCCCTGGACCATCTTCAGGATGCGCCGGGCGGCGTCGAGCCCGGCCTGATCGGGCACCGGATGGGCGGCTTCGATCACTTCGATGCGTTGGCAGGCCACGGCGTGGCCGTAGCGGGTCACCACCAGGCCTGTCAGCTCCGACTCCGGAAGGTGGCCCCAGTGATCCTCGACCGCCCGGGCCATGGCGCCGGCGGCCTTGCCGGCGCCGACCACGACGATGCGCCCTCCGGATCCCTTGGGCGGTTGCGCCGGCAGGAAGCGCGGTACGGCGCGGGCCGGGTCTGCGGCTTCGAGGGCGGCATCGAAAAGCCGGCGCAGAAACGCGCCGGGCTGCGGGGCTCCCATAGGCGTCAACCGCGGGCCGCGGCCTGCGGCTCTTGCGCCGCCTGCAGGGACTCTTCTTCTTCTTTCTCTTCCTCGTAGCGCGACAGCACCGTGGACAGGTGCTCGCGCATGGCCTCTTCGGCCGCGTCGCCGTCGCCGCGCTGGATGGCGGCCCAGATTGCCCGGTGCTGCTCCATGAAGCGGCGGTCGTCGGCGGGGCTGGAATAGAGGCTATAGCGATGGAAGGCGAACATTTGCTCCAGGATGTCGCCCAGAATCGACATGAGGTGCATGAAGACGGCGGAGTTCGACGCCTTGGCGATGGCCAGGTGGAAATTCAGGTCGTCTTCTGCCTTGGCGCGCGAGGGGCGGTCCGGGCTCATGATGGTGGCGAAGCAGCGCTCGATCTC
The DNA here is from genome assembly GCF_039839785.1 of Pelagibius sp. CAU 1746. Lineage (NCBI taxonomy): Bacteria > Pseudomonadati > Pseudomonadota > Alphaproteobacteria > Rhodospirillales > Rhodovibrionaceae > Pelagibius > Pelagibius sp. CAU 1746. Next base: position 633,964 of record NZ_JBDOQT010000002.1, on the reverse strand, counting down.
CTGCAACTGCTCCGGCGTCGCCCGCTCGGCGGCGCGGCGCGCGGCCCAGACTTCCAGGTTGGCGCGCACCTCGGCGAGGTCGTGCAGGTTGTTGCGGTTGGCGCGCACAAGGCGGGCCAGCGCCGAATCGAGCTGGTCGGCCGCCGCGGTGATGCGGGTGCCGCCGCCCTGGACGGCGGTGACGAAGCCCTGCGCCTTGAGCTGCTGCAGGGCGGCGCGCACGGAAACGCGGCTGACGCCCATCATGTCCGCCAGTTGCCGCTCGCCGGGCAGGCGTTCGCCGGGGGCCAGTTCGCCGCTGGAAATCATGCGCAACAGCTCGCTGGCGATACGATCGGCCACGCGCTCGCGCGGAATTTCTTGAAATCGACGATCCATGGCGTCCTGCGCCGGCTTTTCGGTCCCGTCGCGCCCGGCGTTCCCCGGGGCTCCGTTTCCGATTTTCTGCCAGCCTCCCTTTCAATCCGGAGATACACTAGTGGTTTTTTGGTATGACCACTTTGAAACCTATTAATGCGGCATTCGAACCGCCGCGTCAAGGCAACAATGGAATAGTTTTCCAAAATTTCCGATCACGGTGCCAGGGCTCGCCGCGGCGGCCGGAAGTCGAGGCTGCCGGCGGGCAATTCCGGCCGCCGGGGTCCCGGCCGGCTACTCCGTGGTTCCAGCCCCGGACCCGGTCTCCGCTCCGGGCCGCGGCGCCGCGCGGTCGGCCTGCCCCTCCATCACCCCGCGCACCACCCGGGCGACATCGGCGCAGAGCGGCTGCGGCAGAGCCGCCGCACCGACCCAGCGCGCCTCCAGGGCGTCGTCGCGGGCCAGGGGCTCGCCGCCGGCCCAATCCAGGCGCAGGGCGACCATCAGATGATGGTGGCCACCGTCGATCAGGTCGATGACCTCGAAGGGCCTGGGGTTGGCGCCCCGGACGCCGGTTTCTTCCCGCAGCTCGCGCCGGGCGGCCTCGGCGATGGGCTCGCCCCATTCCACCTTGCCGCCGGGAAAGCCCCAGTGTCCGGCCTGGGGCGGATTGGCGCGGCGCACCAGCAGGACCTGCGGCCCCGTGGGATGGCCGCGGGTCACCACCGCCAGCACCGCAAGACGGGGCAAGGGGCAGCCTGTCGTGTGCATTCTCGTTTCCAAGGCGGCCTGATTCGATGACGCAGGGCGGTGGGACATGCTAAGAGCTTGAGAAGTCACAGTCCATTCGGAGGCGTGAGGCGACCATGAAGGGGCAAGGGGCATGACGGTGGAATGGGAGGGAGTCTTCCCGGCGGCGACGACACAGTTCACCACCGGCGGCGAACTGGATCTGGAGGCGACCGCGGCGCACCTGGAGATGCTGATCGGCGCCGGCGTGCACGGTCTGGTGATGCTCGGCACCGTGGGGGAGAACTGCTCCCTGGAGGCGGCGGAGAAGCGCGCCGTGGTCAAGACGGCGGCCGAAACGGCGGCGGGGCGCGTGCCTGTGGTCGCCGGGGTTGCCGAGACCACCACCGCCGCGGCCTGCCGCTACGCCGCCGACATGGAGGCCCTGGGCGCAGATGGCCTAATGGTCCTACCAGCGATGGTCTACAAGTCCGATGCGCGCGAAACCCTGGCCCACTACCGCGCCGTGGCCCGCGCCTCGGCCCTGCCGGTCATGTGCTACAACAATCCGGTCACCTACGGCGTCGACATCACGCCGGAAATGTTCGCCGAACTGGCCGACGAGCCGACCCTCGTCGCCATCAAGGAATCTTCCGACGACCCGCGCCGCCTCACCGACATCGTCAACGCCTGCGGCGAGCGCTACGTGCTGTTCGGCGGCGTCGACGACCTGGTGATGGAATCGGTCATGCTGGGCGCGGCCGGCACGGTGGCCGGGCTGGTCAACGCCTTTCCGGAGGAGACATTGAAACTCTGGGAACTGGCGCGGGCCGGGCGCACCGCCGAGGCGCTGAGTCTCTATCGCTGGTTCACGCCGGTGCTGCATCTCGACTGCCACCCCAAGCTGGTGCAGTACATCAAGCTGGCCCAGGCCATGTGCGGCCACGGCACCGAAGACTGCCGCCCGCCGCGCCTGCCGCTGGTGGGCGAGGAGCGCGCGCGCATCGCCGGCCTGATCCAGGAAGCCATCGACACGCGGCCCGCGCTGCCGGCCTAGAGTAATCCGCGTCCAGATGGACGCGGGCAGGTTGCTCTAACTTATTAGTGTGGATCGCTTTACTCTCGATCGGGCGATTCCGCCGGATCGAGGAGTGATCTAGCGCGTTTGGATCAGCGGACCGCTGAGGATCACCGGTCCAGTCGCCACGCCGCCTGGGGCGCCGCCGGGCGGCTCCACGGTGATCGCCAGGGTGTCGCCGGGCCGCAGCGCGGCGTCGAACAGCAGGTTGGGGCGCTGCGGATCGACGAGGCCGAGCGAGACCGCCGTTCCTCCAGGGGGAATCCGCCAGAGCTCCAAGGAGCGGTTCTCAGGCGCGTCGACTCTGAGGCTCCGCACGACGGCGGTGCCTCGTTCCACATCGACCTCGACGATCATCGCCGGGCCTTCCCCGCCTTCCGGCGTGACCAGGGCGACGTAGCTTTGTGCCGGCGCCATCGGCGGCGCGACCTCGAGCGGCACAATGGCGAGGATGGCGCCGACCACGACCATGAGGCAGGCGGCGATGCCGCTGCTGGCGATGGCGACGGCGCGCCAGCGCCGGGTGCGGCGCTCGGCGAGCTGTATGATCTTCGCCGTCTCCGCCCCGCCGTCCAGGGCCGCGCTGATGCGCTCGAACAGGCCGGCGGGCGGCTCGGCCGGCGGCGCGGCGAGCGCCAGGGGCGCCAGCCTGTCGTCCCAGTCCCGGCGCGCGCGCCGCTGTTCCGCGCTCTCGCCGTCGCGCGCTTCGGTACCGAGGGCCCTTTCGCCCGCGTCCAGGTCCTTGTCGAGGCTTTTGTCGTCCTGGTCGGCCATCTGCCGATCCTACTCCACTTCCACTACTCTTCCAGGCAGCCGCGCAGCGCCGCCAGCGCCCGGCGCAGCCAGGTCTTCACCGTATTCGCCGGCGCATCGAAGCGCACCGCCAGTTCCTCGCGGGTCAGGCCCCCGCAGTAGGCGAGGATCACCGCCCGGCGCGGGGTTTCTTCCAGGCGCTCCAGGCATTGCAGCAGCGCGTTCAGGTCGGCCTGGTCGCCGCGCAGGCCCTCGGCCTCGTTCAACAGCACCTCCAGCGCGTCGTCCTCCATCGGCCGGTCGCCGCGGCCGCGCTTGCGCAGCAGGTCCAGCGCCCGGTTGCGCGTCACCCCGGCCATCCAGGCCAGGGCCGAGCCGCGCGCCGGGTCGAAGTCGCCGGCGCTGCGCCAGATGGCGATGAAGGCTTCCTGGAAAGCCTCTTCGGCCAGGCTCCTTTCCCTACAGATGCGCAGGGCGACGCCGAAAAGTTTCGCGGCACAGAGGTCGTAGAGCGCCCGGTAGGCCCCGCGGTCCTGCCGCGCCACGCGCGGGAGCAGGAAATCGGGGCCCTCTGCCCTGAGCGACTCTGCTCCGGGGGGCCCTGATCCGGGGGTCCCTGACATTGGGGGTCCTGCGGTGTCGTCGCGGCCCATCCGTCCCCTTCGAAATTTTTTTGTCCGGCAGCGAAACTTTTTCCGGTCCGGCGGCGCAAGCCCTGGGAGAGCGGAATTATCCGCGCTCCGAGAAGGAAAGGATAGCATCGATGAAGACTTTGACGAAACTGATCGGTTCGAGCCTCCTGGCCGTCAGCCTGGCCGCCTGCACGGCCAATGCCGAGACAGGAATGGCGAAGCAGCAGTCGGCCGCCGCTTCGGGCGACACCACGATGGTCGGCGGCGCGCCCATGTATCCCTCGAAGAACATCATCGAGAACGCGGTCAACTCCAAGGACCACGAAACCCTGGTCGCCGCGGTGAAGGCGGCGGGCCTGGTGGAGACGCTGCAGGGCGAGGGGCCCTTCATGGTCTTCGCGCCGACCGATGAAGCTTTCGCCAAGCTGCCCGCGGGCACGGTCGACGACCTGCTGAAGCCGGAGAACAAGGCGCAGCTCCAGAAGGTCCTGACCTATCACGTGGTCCAGGCCGCGGCGATGAGCGACGCCATCAACAAGATGATCGCCGATGATAACGGCGTGCACGCCGTACCGACGGTCGCCGGCGGCAAGCTCCTGGCCGAGAACGACGCCAAGGGCAACATCACCCTGACCGACGAGAACGGCCGCACCGCCACGGTCACCATCGCCGACGTGCGCCAGTCCAACGGCGTGATCCACGTCATCGATACCGTCCTGCTGCCGAAGTAAGCGGCAGGCGAGGGAGCTATGCAGGGCGGTGTGCCTCCGCCGCCCTGCGCCCCCTAGTCGTCGCCGCAGTCGCCGCGTTCGATCTGGATGGTGGAGTGGTCGATGCCGTAGCGCCGGGCTAGCACCTGCTTGATCCGTTTCAGGGTCGCCTGGGGGTCGCTGGCCTCGCCGATCTGCGCGTGGAGGGTCAGCAGAGGCCGTTCGGGGGTCAGCGACCAGGCGTGGATGTGGTGGACGTCGATCAATCCCGGCACGTCGTCGATGAGGCGCTGGCGCAGGTCCGTCGGTTCGATGCCGGCGGGCGTGCCTTCCAGCAGGATATGTACCGACTCGCGGACCACCAGCCAGGCGCTGCGCAGCACCAGCAGGCCGACCAGTAGGGAGAGCAGCGGGTCGATGGGCGTCCAGCCGGTCCAGAGGATGACCAGGGCGCCGAGGATGGCGGCGGCCGAGCCCAGCAGATCGCCGAGGACGTGGGCGGCGGCGCCGCGAAGGTTGAGGTTGCGCCGGTCGCCGCCGTGCAGGATCGCGAAGGCGACGAGGTTCACCACCAATCCGAGGCTGGCGATCACCAGCATGATGCCGCCCTCGACCGGGACCGGTTCGCGCAGCCGCTGAACCGCCTCGATGAAGATCCAGCAGACGATGACGATCAGCACGGCGCCGTTGGTGAAGGCCGCCAGCACCTGGCCGCGGTCGTAGCCGTAGGAGCGCCGCGGGTCGGCCGGGCGGCGGGCGATGCGAAAGGCGATCCAGGCCAGGGCCAGGGCGGCGGCGTCGGTCAGCATGTGCGCGGCGTCGGCGAGCAGCGCCAGGGAGCCGGAGATCAGGCCGCCGGCCACCTCCGCGCCCATGAAACCGGCGGTGAGCAGGAAGGCCCAGAACACCCGCTTCTCGCTGTCGGCACCCGCCCCGTGAACATGGGCATGTCCGTGCCCGTGATGATGACCGTGGTGCGAATGCTCCATGAGGCCTCAGACCACCTGGAAGCCGTGCGCGTAGGGATCGCGCGCGTCGATGGTGATGGTGTTGAGGCCGGTCATGCGCGCCCAGCCCTCGATGGAAGGCACGATGGCCCGGTGTGAATTGCCTGGGTGATTGCCGACCTCCGTCTCCGCCTCGACGCGGCCGGTGAAGAGGCTGCCGATGATGCTCTCGTGCACGAACTTGTCGCCGGTCTTCAGGCGGCCCTTGGCGTGGAGCTGGGCCATGCGCGCCGAGGTGCCGGTGCCGCAGGGGCTGCGGTCGATGGCCTTGTCGCCGTAGAAGACCGCGTTGCGCGCGTCGGCTTCCGGCTTCGTCGGCTTGCCGGTCCAGAGGATGTGGCTGACGCCGCGGATCGTCGGGTTTTCCGGGTGGACGATTTCCACCGCGTCGTTGAGCGCCGCGCGCAGCAGCGGCGAGAGGCGCTGGATGTCGCCGGGCGTGAGATCGGCCATGTCGCCGTAGCCCTCCTGCGGCTCGACGATGGCGTAGAAGTTGCCGCCGTAGGCGATGTCGACGGTGATGCCGCCCAGCTCCGGGCAGTCGACGGTGACGCCCTCGGCGGCCAGGTAGGAGCCGACGTTGGTGATCCGCACCGAGTCCACGTAGCCGTCCTTCAGGACATAGCGCGCCTCGACCGGACCGGCCGGGGTCTCCAGGCGCAGCACACCGGGTTCGCGCGGCTGCACCAGGCCGCGCTCGACGGCGAAGGTCACGGTGCCGATGGTGCCGTGGCCGCACATGGGCAGGCAGCCGGAGGTCTCGATATAGAGTACGGCGACGTCGCAGTCGGCCCGGCTCGGCGGATAGAGGATCGAGCCCGACATCATGTCGTGGCCGCGCGGCTCGTACATCAGGCCGGTGCGGATCCAGTCGTAGCGGGCGAGGAAGTCCTGGCGCTTCTCGCTCATGGAGGCGCCGGTCAGGGCCGGGCCGCCGGCGGCCACCAGGCGCACGGGGTTGCCGCAGGTGTGGCCGTCGATGCAGAAGAAGGTGTTGGGGCGGATCGCGCCCCCGGCCGTGCCGGTGTCGGTCATGCCCGGCAGTATCGGGGCCGCATCCCGTCTTGACAATGGGCCTCTCCGGGCCTGCGCGGGGGCTTTCCCTGGCCGGGGCGCGGCGGCTATAGTCGGCGCCTTATGTCGGCCCTCGATATGTACAGCGGAAGCCCTCAAGAGGCGCAGGAATCCGGGCTTCTGGCCCCGGACGAGCCGCGCCCCTTCGATCTCGTCAACCCCGGCGGAAAGACCCCGGTGCTGCTGCTCTGCGACCATGCGACGCGCTTCGTCCCGCGGGCGCTGAAGTCGCTGGGCCTGGACGAGGCGCAACTGGCCCGCCACATCGCCTGGGACATCGGCATTGCCGAGGTGACGCGCCACATGGCCCGCCGCCTCGACGCCCCGGCGGTGCTCAGCCACTTTTCCCGTCTCATCGTCGATCCTAACCGCCTGCTGGACAATCCGACCCTGATTCCGGAGATCAGCGACGGCACGGTGGTGCCGGGCAACCGCGACCTGGGCGAGGCCGCGCGCCGGGCGCGCATCGACGCCTTCTTCCGGCCCTATCACGAGGCCGTGGCGGCGCAGATCGACGCCATGATGGCCGGCGGACAGGCGGAAGGGCCGGCGGGTGGGCGGACACCGGTGCTGGTGTCGATGCATTCCTTCACGCCGGTCATGCACGGCCTGCGCCGCCCTTGGGAAATCGGCATCCTGTGGAACCGGGACCCGCGCCTGCCGCGGCCGCTGATGGAGCGGTTGCGTGCCGAAGGACTGACGGTGGGCGACAACGAACCCTATTCCGGCGCCGATGGCCACGGCTACACCCAGCACGTTCACGGCGACCGGCGCGGTCTCGCCAACGTGCTGATCGAGGTGCGCCAGGATCTGATCGATACCCAGCAGGGCGCCGCCGAGTGGGCCGAGCGCCTGTCCGCGGTCCTGGAAGCGGTGCTGGGCGACCCGGCGCTGTATCGCGTCGAGCATTACTGAACGCGGCTTGGGGGCGAGCGCATGGATCGGCGGAGCGGGGAGAAGCGGAGATGAGCGGCGGCCTTTTGCGGCCTGAGCCGTCCTTCACCGTCGGCATGGAGGAGGAGTATCTCCTGGTCGACCGGGAGAGCCGCGACCTGGTGGTCGAGGCGCCCGACAGCCTGATGACCCGCTGCGAGCAGGAGCTGGGCGAGCACGTCAGCCCGGAGTTCCTGCAGTCGCAGATCGAGGTCGGCACCAGCAAGTGCGAGACCGTCGGCCAGGCAGCGCAGGAGCTGGCGCAGATGCGCGGTATCATTGCCGAGGTGGCCGCCGACTACGGCCTGGCGCCCATCGCCGCCTCGACCCATCCCTTCGCCCAGTGGGACGCGCAGAAGCACACCCGCAAGGAACGCTACGACGGCCTGGCGCGCGACATGCAGGCGGTGGTGCGGCGCCTGCTGATCTGCGGCATGCACGTCCACGTCGGGCTGGACGACGACGAACTGCGCATCGATCTGATGCAGCAGGCCAGCTATTTCCTGCCGCACCTGCTGGCGCTGTCGACCTCCTCGCCCTTCTGGCGCGGCGAGGTGACGGGCCTCAAGTGCTACCGCCTCTCGGTGTTCCACGAGCTGCCGCGCACCGGCCTGCCCGAGACTTTCGACAGCTTCGGCGAGTATCAGCGCCACCTGGACGTCATGGTGAGTGCCGGCCTGCTGGAGGACGGCACCAAGATCTGGTGGGACCTGCGGCCCTCGGCGCGCTTCCCGACCTTGGAAATGCGCATCGCCGACATCTGCACCGACGTGGCCGACGGCGCCACCATCGCCGCCGTCTACGTCAGCCTGATGCGCATGCTCTATGTGCTGAAGCGCAACAACCAGCGCTGGCGCAAGTACTCCAACATGCTGATTGAGGAGAACCGCTGGCGCGCGCAGCGCTATGGCATCGACGAAGGCCTGGTGGACTACGGGCGCGGCGAGATCGTGCCCTACCCCGATCTGCTGGAGGAGATTATCGCCCTGACCTCGGAGCACGCCGAGGCCCTGGGCTGCCTGGCGGAGCTGGAGCACGCGCGTGAGATCCTGCGCCGCGGGACCTCGGCGCACCGCCAGCTCGCGGTCTTCAACGAGGCCTGCTACGAGGGCGCCGACAAGCACCAGGCGCTGAAGCAGGTGGTCGACTTCCTCATCGAACAGACGGTGGCCTAGGAGCCGAAAGGCCCTAGGGTCGCCCTGGAAAATTCGCTGCCGGCGCCCCAGATTCCCTGGAGAAGTTGGATCGCCCGGCCAAGAAGGAGAGAGCCTAGCAATGGACGACAAGACACGGACCGAACTGGAGGCCGCGGCCTTCCGTACCCTGGTCGAACACCTGCGCCAGCGCACAGACGTGCAGAACATCGACCTGATGAACCTCGCCGGCTTCTGCCGCAACTGCCTGAGCAAGTGGTACCTGGCGGCGGCCGAGGACAAGGGCCTGGAGATGGACTACGCCGCCGCCCGCGAGCTGATCTACGGCATGCCCTACGACGAGTGGAAGGAGCAGTACCAGACGGAGGCCACCGCCGAGCAGAAGGCGGCCTTTGCCGAAAGCCACAAGCACAGTTAGTTCCTGGGACCACGGCTGAAGCCGGGTTATCCCCGTTTTACACCTCCCCTGGGGCGTTGCCAGAAGCCGGTCCCGCGGCTAGTCTCGGCGCCCTTCGACCGGGTGAGTTCCCGCAGAAATTAGGAGTTTATGCATGGCTGATGCTGGCGGCATTGGGGCGGACCGTCTGCGGTCTTTCATCGAGCGCATCGAGCGCCTGGAAGAGGAGAAGGCGGCCTTGACCGCCGATATCCGCGAGGTCTATTCGGAGGCCAAGGGCGAGGGCTTCGACACCAAGGTGATGCGCCAGGTCATCCGCCTGCGCAAGATGGACTCCGGCGACCGCCAGGAGCAGGAAGCCATCCTCGACCTCTACAAGCAGGCCCTGGGGATGCTGGGCTGACGAGCCCCTGGTGGGCAGCGAGCGCGCGGCTCATCCCCTCCCGACCTTCCCCCATCGCGGGGGAGGGGTAATCTTCAAGCAGCCGGTCGAAAATCTCCCTCTCCCTTGGACGGGGGAGGGTTAGGGCGGGGGCTGACGGTCTTTCCGCTCTAAGCCGCTACAACAGTTCGCTGCGGGAGGTCCGGGCGACTTTCTCGGCGCTGTTGTTCTCCACGTTCTGCTTCACGAATTCTTCGAATTCCTTCATCAGCGCCTTCTTGTCCTCGACCGGCAGGGCGTCATACTCCTCCTGGGTCAGGCCTTTCGATTTCAGGAAGGCCTCGAAGTAGCGCTCCTCCGGCGTCTTCGACATGTAGTCGAGGAAGGCCCGCACGGCCGCCGACTCTTCCGCTTCGTCGTCGGCTACCGCGGCAACGCCGTCGCTTTCCTGGGCGATCTGCTGCGCGCGGAAGCCAGTTTCGGCGGCCGCGACCGCGCCGCCGACCTGCGCGGGCGTTGCGGGCCCGTTGGCCGATGATCCGGCCCATTGAGGAGCCTGGATGCCGGAAGCTTCCTTCGGCGCCTCGATGCCGGCGAGGACCTCCTGAACCTCTTCGGGCGAGCGCCCGTGCGGCCGGACATTACGGCTGTCGAGCAGCCTGTGATCGCCGGCCGCAAAGGTTGGTCCTCCGGTAATCGTCGTCATCGCGGGAGCCTCGCCTTCCTCGTAGAATCTGCAACTTCAGCGGAAAAACAGAAGCAATAATTGCGCCAGAAGCGCGATAACGATCGCTTCACCAACGTCTGCCGCCGATTGGCTGGCCCCCCCCGGCAGGACAGCCTGCGGGACCGGGGCGGCGGCGGGCGAGCGCGCCGCCGCAAGGACCGTATCTGCCCGGCAGGAACTGCCGCCGGCAGGCAGGCCTTCCCCATTGACGCTCTCGGGGGCCGCCGCCGATACTTCCCCCATGAGCAAGGAACGCAATGACGAGACGGTCTTGCGCCGTCATCACGATATGGGCGGCCTGCCCGCCGGGCCTGTCGGGCAGAGTGAGCACGACTACGCCCCCTGGGAGAAGCGGGTCGATGCCATCCTGCGTCTGCTGGCCGATCCCAAGCGCGGCGTCATCACCGTCGACGAATTGCGCCGCGGCATCGAGGATCTCGGCCCCGGCGCCTACGACGAGATGAGCTACTACGAGCGCTGGATCGCCTCGGTCACCAACAACCTCCTGGAAAAGGGCGTCATCACCGTGGACGAGCTGGGCCGCCGCATGGCGGAGATCGGCAAGGCCTGGCCCGCTGGCGTGGGTGAGGAGAAGAAGCCGTGAGCGCGCGCTTCGATATCGGCGAGACCGTGAAGGTGCGCGCCGCCTTCCCGCCGGGCCACGTACGCACGCCCTTCTTCGTGCGCGGCAAGACCGGGCGGGTGACGGCGGTCCTCGGCCCCTACCGCAATCCGGAGGAACTGGCTTACGGGCGCCCGGGCGAGCCGGCCCTGCCGCTCTACCGGGTGATCTTCGAAACGGCGGAACTGTGGGACGATTACCGGGGCGCGGCCCAGGACACCACGGTGGTCGACATCTACGAGAACTGGCTGGAGGCCCCGTAATGGCGCACGACCACGAGCACGAGCACGGCCATCCGCACCAGCCGCATCCCTTCCAGCCGGACCTGGAGGAGACGCCGCTGACCCACTACCAGGTCATGACCCAGGCGGTGGGCGACCTGCTCGTCGAGAAGGGCGTTTTCAGCGCCGACGAACTACGGGCCATGGTGGAGGCCATCGACGCCAAGAGCCCGGCCGCCGGTGCGCGCATGGTGGCCCATGCCTGGGCCGATCCGGATTTCAAGGCGCGCATGCTGGACGACGTGAACAAGGCGGCCGAGGAACTGGGCATCGACGCCGGCGGGATTCCGATCCGCGCGGTGGAGAACACAGAAGGCGTGCACAACGTCATCGTCTGCACCCTCTGTTCCTGCTATCCGCGCCTGCTCATCGGACTGCCGCCGGACTGGTACAAGTCGCGCAGCTACCGCAGCCGCACGGTGCGCGAACCGCGCCAGGTGCTGGCCGAGTTCGGCACCACCCTGCCCGACGATGTCGAGGTGCGCGTGCACGACTCCACCGCCGACCTGCGCTACATGGTGCTGCCGGCCCGGCCCGCCGGCACCGAAGGGTGGGACGAGGCGGCGCTGGCCGGGTTGGTCACCCGCGACTGCATGATCGGCGTGACCCTACCGAAGGGCCCGGAAGCCTGACGGAGGCATCATGCTTCGAGGCGGACCTGCGGTCCTTCTCAGCATGAGATCGAGAGATAGCCTCACCCTGAGGCGCCGCCAGCAGGCGGATATCTGCTGGACGACGGCTTTGAGCGGTGAAGGTGTCACCCCCACCCCAACCCTCCCCCATCGAAGGGGGAGGGGGTTAAGTATTGAAGCAGCCAAAGAAATCTCCTCCCCCCTTGATGGGGGGAGGTTGGGAGGGGGGTGAAGACCGAAGGTCTTTCTCTCGCGTTGTGCTTCAAACCGAACGGCAGTGGAGGGGACTGCGATATGACCTTCCGCGGCCTGCTGCTGGATCTGGAAGGCGTGCTGCACCAGGGCGATGCGCCGATCCCCGGTGCCGTAGAGGCGCTGAGGAACCTTCAGGGCCGCGGCCTGGCCATCCGTTACCTCACCAACACGACGACGCGTCCGCGCCGCGCCATTGCCGGGCGCCTGCAAGCGATGGGTTTCCGGGTCGAGACAGCTGAGATCTTTACCCCGACGGCTGCCGCGGCGCGGCTGCTGGCGGGCCTGGGCGCCAGGCGCATCCACCTGGCCGCCGCGCCGGAGCTGGCCGAGGACCTCGCGGACTTCGCGATCATGGATCAAGGCGCGGTCGACGCCGTGGTGATGGGCGACCTCTACAAGGACTTCACCTGGGACCGCCTGAACGGCCTGTTTCAGCGGATCGCCGCGGGCGCGGAGCTTGTCGCCCTGCACAAGAACCGGGTCTCCCGGCGCGAGGCGGGCATCGCCCTCGACCTCGGCCCCTTCGTCGCGGCGCTGGAGTATGCCGCCGAAGTGCAGGCGCGCGTCGTCGGCAAGCCGGCCAAAGACTTTTTCGGCCTGGCGCTGGGGAGCCTCGGCCTGGCGCCGCAGGAGGTGCTGATGGTCGGCGACGACATCGAGGCCGACATCGGCGGCGCGCTGGCCGCCGGCCTCGCCGCCGTGCAGGTCAAGACCGGGAAATACCGTCCCCAGGACGACGGCCACCCGAACGTCACGCCGACGGCACGGATCGCGTCGATCGCCGGCCTGAGCGACTGGCTCGCAGGGCAGGCGGACTGAGCGCCCGCGCTACCCGGCCTCCTTCGCCGCCAGCTCCTCGTCGATCGCCATGGCGCGGCGAAAGGCTTCGCGGTCGCTGGCCCTTGCCCAGTAGTCGACGAGTTCGGGGCGTTCCTCCAGGGAACCGAAGCGCATGCCCCAGCCGACTTGGCACCCGAGATAGACATCGGCGGCCGTGAAGCGGTCGCCTGCGATATAGCCGTCCGCGGGCACGATCTTCACCAGGGCGTCCATCATGCGCGTGAAGCTGCCGTAGCCGGCCATCCGCTGTTGCCGCCCCTCCTCGGGCTCGAGGCCGAAATGGCGGTCGGTCGCCGCGGCCTCGAAGGGACCGGCAGCGAAGAAGAGGGCGCGGTAGTAGCTGCCGCGCTCGGCGGGCGGCGGCGCCAGACCTGCTTCCGGAAAGGCGTCGGCCAGATAGGCGCAGATGGCGGCGCATTCGCTGACCACCTGGTCGCCGTGGCGGATCGCCGGCACCTTGCCCAGGGGACTGACCTTCAGGTAGTCCGGTGTCCGCATCGGCGGTCCGTAGTCGAGGATCTCCGTTTTGTAGGGACAGCCGATCTCCTCCAGCATCCAGCGGGCGATGCGGCCGCGCGACAGGGGATTGGTGTAGAGAATGACATCCTGGCTCATGGGGCGACTCCGTCTTTCGGGGATTCCCGAAGCTAACTCCAAGTGAGCGGCGCGTCATCCAGACAATCTGCGGCTGTGCCGTGTCTGCGCAAGCTTCGGATACAAGCTTCGGATAGAGACCCAGGCCGTTTCGCTGCTCTTCTCGCGCTCCGCGGCGCAATGGAGCGCGGCGCAAAGCGGAGAGGAGCGGAGCATGAACGCATTGGAAGGCAAGGTCGCCCTCGTCACCGGAGCCAGTTCCGGGATCGGCCGGGCGACGGCGCTGCTGTTCGCGGCCGAGGGGGCGGCGGTGGTCGCCGGCGCGCGGCGGCAGGCGGAGCTGGCGCGGCTGGCCGATGAGGTCGTCTCCGGCGGCGGCAAGGTGGCGGTCCTGGCGGGCGACGTGAGGGACGCGGCCTATGCCGAGGCCCTCGTGGATATGGCGAGAGGCCGCTTCGGCGGGCTCGATGTCGCTTTCAACAACGCCGGCACCCTGGGGGCCATGGGCGCGATCGAAGAAACCTCGGCGGATGCCTGGCGCGATACCCTGGAGACCAACCTCACCAGCGCCTTTCTGGGCGCCAAGTACCAGATCCCGGCTATGCGGGAGCGTGGCGGGGGCTCATTGATATTCACCTCCACGTTTGTCGGCCATTCGGTGGGATTTCCCGGCATGGCAGCCTATGCCGCCAGCAAGGCGGGCCTGGTCGGCCTGACCCAGGTGCTGGCGGCGGAGTTCGGTGCCGAGGGCATTCGCGTCAACGCGATCCTGCCCGGCGGCACCGACACGCCCATGGGCCGCGTGGTGGCCGACACGCCGGAGGCCTTGGCCTTCGTCGAGGGATTGCACGCCCTGAAGCGTATTGCGGCACCGGAGGAGATCGCGCGCTCGGTGCTGCACCTGGCGTCGGAAGCATCCAGTTTCATGACCGGCGCGGCGATGCTGGTCGACGGCGGCGTTTCGATCTGCCGGGCCTAGACTGTTCCCGGCCTAGCCCCTCCGCGTTACCTCCTTTCTGTCCCTGCCCTGCCGGGTGCAAGGCTGGTAAGCTCGCGCGTCGCGCAAGCTAGGGGAGGACGGCCATGGCAACCACGATCTACTTCGGCACCAATCGCAAGGTCACCGGCGGGGCGGCCCCGGAAATCGGCGAGGACTTTCACCCCAACCTCGACGAGTTGCGCTTCGGCAAGGTCACCTTCGCCGGCAAGGATCTCTACAAGAAGGATCTCGGCAGCTTCATCGACGGCGGCCAGATCGCCCTGGCGCCGGAGCAGTTGAGCAAGGAAGATGCCGAGAAGTCCAAGCTGGGCAGCAAGGCGATCTTCGACGAGGTGCGTGCCGAGATGCTGAAGAAGGGCGACGCCCTGATCTTCGTGCACGGCTACGACCACAGCTTTCGCGAGGCGGCGGGACGGGCGGTGCAGATCCAGCAGTGGCTGGCCGCCGGCGGCAAGGATATGACCCTGCTGCTCTTCACCTGGCCTTCCGCCGGGGCCGGGGTGGGACGGCGCACCTACGCCGACGACCGCAAGCGGGCCGAGGCCTCCGGTCCGGCGCTGGGCCGCGCGATCCTCAAGGCCACGGACTTCATCCGCAACACCCCGCGCGCCGACCGCTGCGACGGGCGCATCCACCTGCTGTGCCACTCCATGGGCAACTGGGCCCTGCGCGGCGCCGTGCAGGCCATGCGCACCTTCGTCGGCAACAACATTCCGCCGCTCTTCGACGAGATCATCCTGGCTGCCGCCGACGAGGACGACGACACCTTGCAGGCAACTCACAAGGTGGCGCCGCTGCTGCGCGGCTGCCGGCGGATGACGGTCTACTACAACCACCAGGATCTGGCCCTGAAGGCCAGCGACTACGCCATGGGCAATCCCGACCGCCTGGGCCGCAGCGGTCCGCGTGGCAAGGACGGGCTGTCCGCGAAGGTCTCGGTGGTCAACGTGGCCCCGAAGGTGATCTGGGAGGCCAAGGGCGCCAACGCCTGGACCGCAGATCCCACGGGGCACCAGTACTTCCGCAACAACGCCCGCGTGCGCCAGGACATCGTCCAGGTGCTGCAGGGCAAGCTGGACGGGGATTTCGTCGCCGAAGAGCAGCGGCGCCAGAACGATTTCGGGGACTACTGGCGCCTGCAATAGGCGGCGGACAATCGCGCGGACCTTCGCCCGGCCGGGCGATTCCGCCGCGGTCGACCCTCTAGTGTTTTACGGGCCTTGGGTGTACCTTCGCGGCTTCACGGAAACGTGAGGTCAGGCGGTCGCCGGCCTCGCGCCGTGCGCGGAATGGAATGCCGGGGGGCATCGATTTATGAGGCTGTGGCCACGGATGAAGCTGCAGATCGGCTGGAGGGACCTCCTGGCCGGGGCCGGAGCCTGCCTGACTGCGGGCCGGCGGGAGGAACTGGCCGCCCGCGCCGAATCCTTCTGGCCGGAGGAGGACACCCTGCTGTGCTTCTCGGTGCGCAGCGGTTTCGACCTGTTGCTCCAGGCGCTGGAGTTGAAGCCCGGCGACGAGGTGATCTTCTCGGCCATCAACATCAACGGCATGGTCAACATCGTGAAGCGCGAGGGCTACCAGCCGGTACCGCTGGATTTCGATCCGGCCAGCCTCACGCCGACCGCCGAGACCCTCAGGCAGGCGATCTCGCCGCGCGCCAAGGTGCTGGTGGTGGCGCACCTCTTCGGTTGCCGCCTTCAGTTCGATCACCTGATCGACGCCGCCCACGAGGCTGGGTTGGTGGTCGTGGAGGATTGCGCCCAGGCCTTCAACGGCCGGGCTTATCCCGGCAACCCCAAGGCCGATCTCACCATGTTCTCCTTCGGGCCGCTGAAGAACGCGACGGCTCTGGGCGGCGCCTTGGTGAACGTGCGCAAGCCGGGCCTGCTGGCCAAGATGCGCGCCATCCAGGCGGGCTATCCTATCCAACCGACCAAGCGCCAGGCCAAGCGGGTCCTGCAGTTCGCCGGCCTGAAGCTCTTGTCCCTGCCGCTGGTCTTCGGACTCTTGCAACGGTTCTATGCGCTGCGGGGCAAGGACTTCGAGGATCAGGTGTCCGAGCGCGTGCGCAACGTCGCCAAGTACAAGAAGGCCAAAAGCCTGCGCATCCGCCCCTCGGCGGCCCTCACCGCCCTGTTGTGCCGCCGCCTGGAAGGCTTCGACCCGGCGGTGCTGGAGCGCCGCGCCGCCAAAGGCCGGCGTCTCAAGGACCTTCTGGGCGGCTGCCTGGCGCTGCCGGGCCAGGCCAACGCCCATCACGACTACTGGGTCTTCCCCGCTGTGGTGGAAGATCCGTTGCCTTTCATCGCCGCGATGCGCCGCCAGGGCTTCGATGCCGCCAACCTGCCGCGCAATCAGGCGGTGGCGGCGCCGGAGGACCGGCCGGAGCTGGCGCCGGCGCGCGCCGCCGGGCTTCTCGGCAAGCTGATCATCCTGCCGTGCTACGACTCGGTTCCGGACAGCGAATTGCGGCGCCAGGCCGAACTGGTGCGCTGGCTCGTGCCGCTGCCGGTCGTCGAGACCGTCCGTGCGGCGGAATAGGGGGACCGGAACCATGCAGTTGGCGGACGACTTCCGCGCCACGCGCCGCAAGAAGGTCAAGAAATTCGGCAAGCGGCTGATCCGCCGCCTGCGCGGCTTCCTGGCCAGCCAGTCGCTGGTCAGCAACGACCCGGTGCTGAATCCGGCCGAGTTTCCCTTCCTGAAGCCCTTCGAGGAGCGCTGGCAGGAGATCCACGGCGAGCTGATGAAGATCCTGGAGCACAAGGAGAGCGTGCCGGCCTTCGAGGAGGTTTCCTCCGACCAGAAGCGCATCGCCAAGGGCCAGCAGTGGCGCACCTTCATCCTCTACGGTTTCGGCGCGAAGCTGCAGAAGAACTGCGCCCACGCGCCGGTCACCACCAAGCTGCTGGAGCAGGTGCCGACGCTGCAGACCGCCTGGTTCTCCATCCTGGAGCCCGGTTACAACATCACCGCCCACAAGGGCGTCACCAAGGGCATCCTGCGGGTCCACCTGGGCCTCGTGGTGCCGGACGACCGCGAGAATTGCTACATGCGGGTCGAGGACCGGAAATGCCCCTGGGAGCCGGGCAAGCTGCTGGTCTTCGACGATACCTACGATCACGAAGTGCGCAACGACACGCCGCAGGAGCGTGTGGTGCTGCTCTTCGACTTCGTGCGACCCATGCGCTTTTGGGGGCGGGTGCTGAACTGGATATTCATCCAGGGCCTGAAGATGACCGCCTACTATCAGGAGCCCAAGGCGCGCATGAAGGGCTTTGAGGAGCAGTTCGAGGCCGCGACCCGCCGCGCCGACCGTATTCTGGAAGGCATGGGCGACGAAGCGCCGGCGCGGCGCTAGACCGATCCCGATAGGTCCACGTGGATTGCCCGCGCCCGTGCGGGCGCGGGTCAGAAGAGATACTTGATCCCCACCATGACCGAGTGGCTTTGGTATTCGACGTCCAGGCCCTGGACGTTCGCGTCGTCGGTGATCAGGAAGCGGTAGTCCAGCGAGACGGCGAGGTGTTCGCCGAACCGATAACCGAGACCCCCGCCGAGCTGGCCGCCCAAAACGAAGTCGCTTTCGTTGTCGAAGGAGACGTTGCCGACCTGCGCGTCTTTGATGTCGATGTGCACGCCGCCGCCGCCGCCGCCGATATAGGGGGCGAAGCCGCTGTCGCCGATCTCCCAGTTCACCCAGGCGTTGGCCATCCAGGCGAAGGACTGTACCTCGCCGCCGGCATTGGCCGAGAAGCCGGCGGCGGAAAACTCGTCGGCATCGTTGAGGCGATAGGCGAACTCGCCTTCGACGTCGATGGAAAGGTTGTCGCCCAGGCCGATACGGTAACCGAGAAGGCCGCCGACGGCGAAGCCCGGATCGAGGCTGGCTTGGCCGTCGATTCCGCTGCCTTCGATATCGCTGTCCGGCATGAAGTTGGCGCCGCCATGGATGCCGGCATAGAACTGGGCGTCGGCCGCCGAGGTGGCAGCCGCCAAAAGTCCCAGGAATGTGCAAAGTACGATCAATAACCGTTGCATCTTGCTCTCCCGAACCAGAGTCGAATGCAGAACGGAATTGAGTGGGGTCCCCCGCCTCTCCCGTAAAGTCTAAGCGGGACAGGGGAGGCGATACAACAGACTTTCTGTGTAGATGGCCGCCGCGGGGCTCGGGGAGGTGCCGCGTCTCATTCCGCGGCGCTCTTGTGATGCAGGCTCGGGTCGCGGAAAGCGGCGAGAAGGTCGGCCTCGCAGGCCTTGGCCGATTTCACATGCGCTTCCTTCACGTGCCCGAATCCGCGGATCTTCTCGGGGATCGAGGCCAGTTCCACCGCCAGCGCGTGGTTGCCGGCGGTGAGCTTCGCCAAGACCTCGTCCAGCAGCGCCTCGTAGTCGGCGATCAGCTTGCGCTCCATCTTGCGCTCGGCGCTATAGCCGAAGATATCCAGCGGCGTGCCGCGCAGGCCCTTGAGTTTCGCCAGTCCGCTGAGGACCGGCAGCAGCCAGGAGCCGAACTCCTGCTTGATCAGGTGGCCCGTGTCGGGGTCGCGCTTCGCGAAAAGCGGCGGGGCCAGATGATAGGAGATCTTGTAGTCGCCGGCGAATTGCTCGCGCAGCCCGCGGCGGAACTCCGGCGCGCAGTAGAGGCGGGCCACCTCGTATTCGTCCTTCACCGCCAGCAGCTTGAAGTAATAGCGCGCCACGGATTCGGCGAGGCCGGAGAGGCCCGGCGCCTTGGCCGCCTCGGTTTGGCGGGCCTTCTCGACCAAGGCCTTGTAGCGGCCGGCATAGGCGGCGTCCTGATAGGCGGTCAGGATTTCCACGCGGCGGGCGACGGCCTCGTCCAGGCTCCGTGAAAGCTGGCGGCCGCGCGCTTCGGCCGTCCTGGAGCCCGTCGTGGGTGCTGCGGCCGCCTCCACCGCCGCCAGGTCGTGGGCGGCGCGGCGGCCCCAGAGGAAGGCGGCCTTGTTGGCCGCCACCGCCACCGCGTTCAACTCGATGGCCTTGTCGATGGCTTCCGCGGAGAGCGGCACCAGGCCCTTCTGCCAGGCGTAGCCCAGCATGAAGAGGTTGGTGGCGATGGAGTCGCCGAGCAGCGCCGTGGCGATGCGCGTGGCGTCCAGGAAGTCGGCGCCGCCGGGGCCGGCGGCCTCGGCGATGAGGCGTTCCATCTCGCCGCCGGGGAAAGCCAGGTCGGGGTTGCGGGTGAAGTCGCCGGTCATGACCTGATGGCTGTTGATGATCGCGCGGGTGCGCCCGGCCGCCATCTTCGACAGCGCTTCGTAGCCGGAGGCCACCACGATGTCGCAGCCCAGCACCAGGCGGGCGCTGCCGGCGGAGATGCGCACGGCGTGGATGTCCTGCGGGGCCGGCGCCAGGCGCACGTGGCTGACCACCGCGCCGCCCTTCTGCGCCAAGCCGGCCATGTCCAGCACCGAGCAGCCGCGGCCCTCCAGGTGCGCGGCCATGCCCAGCAGCGCGCCGATGGTCACCACGCCGGTGCCGCCGACGCCGGTCACGACGATGCCGAAGGGCGCGTCGAGGGCCGGAACCTGCGGTTCGGGCAGGGCCTCCCAGGGGGCTCCGGCCGCTTGGCCGCCCGCGGCGCCCTTGCCGGCGCCGTCCTGCTGCCGCTTGCGGATCTCGCCGCCGTGCACCGTAACGAAGCTGGGGCAGAAGCCCTTGATGCAGGAGAAGTCCTTGTTGCAGGACGACTGGTCGATGGCGCGCTTGCGCCCGAACTCGGTCTCCACCGGCACCACGGAGACGCAGTTGGACTGCACCGAGCAGTCGCCGCAGCCCTCGCAGACCTGCTCGTTGATGAAAGCGCGCTTGGGCGGGTCGGGATAGCGCCCGCGCTTGCGGCGGCGGCGTTTCTCGGCGGCGCAGGTCTGGTCGTAGAGCAGCACGGTGACGCCGGCGGTGTCGCGCAGCTCCCTCTGCACCCGGTCCAGGTGGTCGCGATGCTCGATCTCGACGCCCGGCGCCCAGTTGACGCCCAGGGGATACTTGTCCGGCTCGTCGGTCACCACGACGATACGCTGCACGCCCTCGGCGGCGCACTGGCGGGTGATCATCGCCGGGTCCAGCGGGCCGTCGACGGACTGGCCGCCGGTCATGGCCACGGCGTCGTTGTAGAGGATCTTGTAGGTGATGTTGACGCCGGCGCCGACGGCCGCGCGGATCGCCAGGATGCCGGAGTGGAAGTAGGTGCCGTCGCCCAGGTTGACGAAGACGTGCTTGGTCTTGGAAAAGGGCGCTTGGCCGATCCAGGTCACGCCTTCGCCGCCCATCTGGGTGAAGGTCTCCGTGTTGCGGTCCATCCACTGCACCATGTAGTGGCAGCCGATGCCGGCCATGGCGCGGCTGCCTTCGGGCACCTTGGTGGAGCTGTTGTGCGGGCAGCCGGAGCAGAAGTAGGGCACGCGGGCCAGCGGCGCCTTGCCGGCTTCCATGGCCTTTTCCTTCTCGGCCAGGAAGCGCAGGCGCTGCTCGATGTCTTCGCTGCTGTGGAAACGGGCGATGCGCTTGGCGATGGTGCGGGCGATGCGCGCCGGGGTCAGCTCGCCGATCGAGGGCAGGGCCCAGTCGCCCTCCTCGTCGAACTTGCCGACGATGCGCGGCCGCGCGTCGGCGCGCCAGTTGTAGAGCTGCTCCTTCACCTGGTTCTCGATGATGGCGCGCTTTTCCTCGACCACCAGGATTTCTTCCAGACCCTCGGCGAAGCGCCTGATCCCTTCCCGCTCCAGCGGCCAGGACATACCGACCTTGTAGACGGCGAGACCGATCTCCGCGGCCATGTCGTCGTCGATGCCAAGGTCGTGCAGAGCCTGACGCACGTCGAGATAGGCCTTGCCGGCGGTGATGATACCGAAGCGGCGCTTGCCGTTGCCGATCACCTCCCGGTCCAGCTTGTTGGCGCGGGCGAAGGCCAGGGCGGCGTAGATCTTGTGGCGGTGCAGACGCTCTTCCTGCTCCAGCGGGGTGTCGGGCCAGCGGATATGCAGGCCGCCCGGCGGCATCTCGAAGTCTTCGGGCAGGACGATCCGGGTGCGCGCCGGGTCGACGTCGACGCTGGCCGAGGAATCGACGGTCTCACCGATGGTCTTGAAGCCCACCCAGCAGCCGGAAAAGCGGCTCATGGCCCAGCCGTAGAGGCCCAGGTCCAGGAACTCCTGCACCCCCGCCGGGTTGAGCACCGGGATCATGAGATCCATGAAGGTCAGCTCGCACTGATGCGCGGTGGTGGAGGACTTTGCGGTGTGGTCGTCGCCGGCCAGCAGCAGCACGCCGCCGTGCCTGGAGGTGCCGGCCATGTTGCCGTGGCGCAGCACGTCGCCGGAGCGGTCGACGCCCGGGCCCTTGGCGTACCACATGGAGAACACGCCGTCGAAGTTGCCGTCGCCGAAGAGGTCGTTCTGCTGGGTGCCCCAGATGGCGGTGGCGGCCAGGTCCTCGTTGACCCCGGCCTGGAAATGGATGTGGTGCTTCTTCAGGAACTCACTGGCGCGCGTCATCTGCTGGTCGACGCCGCCCAGGGGCGAGCCGCGGTAGCCGGTGACGAAGGCGGCGGTGTTCAAGCCCGCGGCCAGGTCGCGTTGGCGCTGCATCATCGGCAGGCGCACCAGCGCCTGGGTGCCGGTCAGGAAGACGCGGCCGCGCTCCAAGGCGTATTTGTCGTCCAGGGAAACCGCCTGCAAAGCCATCATCCACGTTCCTGCTTGCTGTTACGGCGCAGCGTCGCCGGGTCTCAAGGAAAAGTTGAGCCTGCGATGGTAAATAAAAAGGTAATTTATACTGACCTAGTTCTCAATTTCACAAAGCGTCAGCCAATGCAAAAAGCAAGGAAAGATCGGATTCCCGGACGGCTTGAATCATATCGTAAGGCGCGGCCCGGCGGCCACGAAAGATTAAGCTGCGCCGTGTCGCCGACTCCATTCGTGCTGCGCCGCAACACGGCATGCGGGCATTGCGGGCGCGCGGGAAAGGGCCGTACCATCGCCGCAACAGCATGACCGTGGACGGCCCTTCGCGCTGCGCCTTTAACGAGGCGTGGGGCCTTTAAAGAGACGCCGGGCCCGCCCAGATTCAAAGGGACCCCGTTGATGGTTACAACCCGGCGCAGTAATGGGGCTTACGTCGTGGCAACGTAACGAGGGTGTGAGACATGTCGCAGGCTGCCAAGTCGCTAGGTGAGAGCACCACAAGCAACCCCAGCGGAAAAACGGGGGACGGTTTGTGGGAGAACCCCATGCAGACCGACGGCTTCGAGTTCATCGAGTTCGCCGCGCCCGACCCGGAGGCGCTCGGGCGGCTGTTCGAGACCCTGGGCTTCACCGCCATCGCCCGGCACCGCTCCAAGGACGTGACGCTCTACCGCCAGGGCGATGTGAACTTTATCCTCAATGCCGAGCGCGACGGTTTTCCCAAGGCCTTCACCCTGTTGCACGGCCCCTCGGTCTGCGCCATCGCCTTCCGGGTAAAGGATGCCGCCGCGGCCTGCAAGCGGGCCAGGGAACTGGGCGGCTGGGTGGTCGAGTCCAGCGCCGGACCGATGGAACTGAACATCCCGGCCCTCAAGGGCATCGGCGACTCGCTGATCTACCTGGTCGACCGCTACGGCGACAACGGCTCGATCTATGACGTGGACTTCAAGCCGCTGCCCGGCGTCGACCAGCACCCCAAGGGGGCGGGGCTCACCTACATCGACCATCTGACCCACAACGTCTACCGTGGCCGCATGAAGGAATGGGCGGATTTCTACGAGCGCCTGTTCAATTTCCGCGAGATCCGCTACTTCGACATCGAGGGCAAGCTGACCGGCCTGAAGTCCAAGGCCATGACCAGCCCCTGCGGCAAGATCCGCATCCCGATCAACGAGAGCGCCGACGACAAGTCGCAGATCGCCGAATACCTGGAAGAGTACAAGGGCGAGGGCATCCAGCACATCGCGCTGGGCACCGACGACATCTACGCCTCGGTGGAGACCCTGAAGGCCGGGGGCGTCGAGTTCCAGGAGGGCGTGCCCGACACCTACTACGAGCAGGTCGACGACCGCCTGCCGGGCCACGGCGAGGACCTGAAACGCCTGGCCGCCAACAAGATCCTCATCGACGGCGCGCCCACCGAGGACGGCGGCCGCCTCCTGCAAATCTTCACCAAGAACGTCATCGGCCCGGTCTTTTTCGAGCTGATCCAGCGCAAGGGCGACGAAGGTTTCGGCGAAGGCAACTTCCAGGCGCTGTTCGATTCCATCGAAGAGGACCAGATCCGCCGCGGCGTGCTGAAGGCCGAAGGCTGATCTTCCTAGCCGAGCGGGGAGGGGAGTTAAAGGTTCGGTAAGGGCCGGAGGCTCATGCTTGCCCCCTGAGGTCGGTGCCGCAGATGTTGATCGGTGTTTCCCGCCTGAAAGGAGGGAGAGGGATCATGGCCCCAGAGACCGGTAAGAAGACCAGTAGCTACGAGTCGAAGATCCCCGACGCCAAAGGGATCATCCATTATTCCGACGAAGAGAACGCGGTCTGGCGCGATCTTTACGCGCGCCAGAAGGCGCTGTTGCCGGGGCGCGTCTGCACGGCTTTTTTGAACGGCATCGAGGCGCTGGAACTGCCCGCCGAGCGCGTGCCGCAGCTAAAGGAGGTCAACGCGCGCCTGCAGGAGATCGGCGGCTTCGGCGTCGAGCCGGTGCCGGCGCTGATCTCGCCCAGGCGCTTCTTCACTCTGCTGGCCGAACGCAAGTTCCCCGCCGCCACCTTCATCCGCCGGCGCGAGGACTTCGACTACCTGCAGGAGCCCGACGTTTTCCACGAGATCTTCGGCCACTGCCCCATGCTGACCCTGCCGACCTACGCCGATTTCCTGCAGATCTACGGCGAGACGGCGCTGACACTGGACAAGTCCTATCTCTGGATGATGCAGCGCCTCTTCTGGTTCACGGTGGAGTTCGGCCTCATCGAGACCGAGGAGGGTACCCGCATCTACGGCGCCGGCATCGCGTCCTCGGCCGGCGAGACGCCCTATGCGGTGGAAAGCGACAAGCCGGAGCGCCGGCCCTTCGATGCGCTGACCGTGTTCCGCACGCCTTATCGCATCGACATCTTCCAGACCGTCTACTACGTGATCGACTCGGCCAAGCAGCTCTACGACCTGGTCTCCAGCGATCTGGTGCCGGTCATGGACGAGGCCAGGCGTCTGGGTTCCCTGGCGCCGACCTTCCCGCCGAAGGACGAGGCCGGCGCGGCCTGATTTCGGCGGCCCGCTTCGTCAACCTGCCCCTTGCCGGTCGGCTTTCAGGAACAGCCGCTCTCCGACGAAGATCAGGAGCATTCCGGCGGCCGCAGCATAGATGACCAGCATGTCGCTGTTGGCCTTGACGATCAACAGAGCGCCCAAGACCGCCGCGTCCAGCGCGATGGCGGTGATCAGAATCGCCGGCCGGGCGTCGACTTCGCCGCGCAGGCGGCGCAGAATTCCCCAGTGCACGGCGATATCCATGACGATGTAGAAGATCGCTCCCAGCGAGGCGATACGTCCGAGATCGAAGAAGACCGTCAGAAGCATCGCGGCGACGATGGTGTAGACCAGGGTGTGCTTTTGGATGTCGCCCGGCATGCCGAAATGACTGTGCGGTACCAGTTTCATATCGGTCAGCATGGCGAGCATGCGCGATACCGCAAAGACGCTGGCAATGACGCCGGAGACCGTCGCGACGATCGCGAAGATAACGGTGAACCACAGCCCGAAGCGTCCAAAGGCGGGACGCGCCGCCTCCGCCAGGGCGTAGTCGCGCGCCCGCACGATTTCGTCGAGCGTCAAGTTGCCCGCCACCGCAAGGGCCACGAGCAGGTAGATGACCACGCAGATGAGAATCGAGATGACGATGGCGCGGCCGACGTTGCGGTGCGGGTCGACGATCTCGCCGCCGCTGTTGGTAATGGTGGTAAAGCCCTTGAATGCAAGGACGGCCAGGGCGACGGCGCCGAGAAAGCTGCCCGGAGCGGTCTTGGCCGGGACGGCGGAGAGGCTTTCGAAGTCGAGCCCGGAAAGCCAAAGCCCCGCCAGCGCGAAGATCGCGACCCCTGCAATCTTGAGAAAGGCCATGAAGAAGGACAGGGTCTGGATGACGCGGTTGCCGAGAATGTTGACCAGGAAGGCGAAGACCAGCAGCCCGACACCCAGTGCCGGAACCAGGATGGGATCCTCGTCGATGTCGAAGAGTTGCAGCGTATAGGTGCCGAAGGTGCGGGCGACCAGGCTTTCGTTGATGACCATCGAGAAGTACATGAGCAATGCGCAGGCACCGGTCATCATGGTCTTGCCGTAAGCCTTCTCCAGAAACATGGCGATGCCGCCGGCGGAAGGATAGGCATTCGACAGCTTCACATAGGAATAGGCGCTGAAGGCGGAGACGAGGGCAGCCGCGAGGAAGGCGAGGGGGAACCAGCTTCCGGCCAGCTCGGCGACCTGGCCGGTCAGTGCGAAGATGCCGGCGCCGATCATGACGCCGGTCCCCATCGAAATGGCGCCGATGAGCGTCAGGCTGTTCGAGGTGTAGTGCGCAGTGCGGTCGCGGTCAGAGTGAGGGGAAGCGTTGTTCGGCATGATGTGTCTGTCTCTCCTGTCCAGGGGAGGGTGCCACGCGACAAGGCGCGCCGAAACGCCTCACGGCCCGGCCGCGTTCCGCGGGCGTACCGTCCATCGGGGAAGGACTTGGTCTTACCCGACCAGACGATTGTAGACTGCTGCGACCGCCCAAACCATGAGCCCGCCGAGCAGGCTCCACAAGATCAGGCCGATGATAAATCCGGGCCAGTGCAGCGTCCATTGCGCCGCGCCGAGATCTGCGTGCAACATGTGTCCGCCCATCTGCATCATCAAGGCGGGAAGGGCAAGCACCAGAACGCTGCAGATGACCCAGATGATCGCTAAGACGATCGCGGTTGCTACGCCAAGCTTGTAGGCATCGAGTTTCATAGCCTCCTCCCTCCGGAGATCCGAAGCATTCGAAGTGTCGCGCCGGCGATCGGTCCCCTATTGGGCGATCAGGTCCCTGTATTGTTCGGGCACCTGAGTGATCGAGAGCTCCTTTTGTTCCGCTTCATCGTGGGTGAAGGCGATGATGTCGGCCAGATCCTGTCCGTTGAGGTCGATCATTGTGCCGAGCAGATCTCTCTGCATTTCCGCCATCACCGGGGCGCCCCGCCACATGCGCGCCGCGAATTCGAAGGCATTCATCGGCTCGGGCATGTCGGCGGCGTTGAGCGAGGGGCCGATCTCTCCGCCGACGCCATTGACGGAATGGCAGACGATGCAGCCTCTCTCCAGGAAGACTTCGCGGCCACGTTCGCTGTTCATCGGCGGCAGAGCCAGGCCGAGATCCGTCAGCAGGTCCATGGTCCGATGCATGTCCTCGGGGGAGACATCCTCCATGGCCCCGAAGTTGTGGGCATGATCATGCCCGCTGTGCTTGTCCTGCATGTCCTGAAGCATTTTATACTGCTCGTTGTGGGAATGGCCGGCATCGGCCAAGGCGCCATAGCCGCCCGCGCCGAGAGCCAACGCGGCCGCAGAAATCCAAAGGATGAGTTTCATGGGGATCCCCTCTCGTTTGACGCCCGGCTCGGGCGTCATTTTCATGGGGGCGGCGATCGACGGGCAGATGTGTCGCCGGGGCTGACCCGCCCCCCTTACGCTACACATTCTTCAACCACTGGCCGCAACTCTGCGCAAACCAACTGGCGGTGGCATTGATCTGCCTCAAGCGTCCGTAAGAATTGTATCCTTTCTCCCCTGGGGGCCTTGGCGGGAAGGGCGTTTTCTTCGCGCCGCCTTTTCGGCCCGATGGATGCGGCCGGCCGGCTAACTGCGCCTGAACGCCGCGCCGTAGTGATAGGGCGGCAGCTCGAGCAAGCTTTCCAGTTCGAAACCGGCGGGTTCGACCGCGCCGCGCAGCCGTTCCGGCGCCATCCGTAGCTCGGTCTTCGGCCCGCGCGGCTGGCCCAAAACCGTCGTCTCCCCGCGCGGCCGGGTATGCCAGTTGATCACGATGAAGCGGCCGCCCGGCTTCAGCGTCGCCGCGACGGCACGGGCCAGGGCGGTCTGCTCCGGCACGCCGTGGAAGGTGTTGGCCATCAGCACGCAGTCGACGGTCTCCGGCAACGCCTTGGCCAGCTCGCGGGCGTCGGCGGCGATATATTCCAGGACGGAGGCGCCGGCCCCTTCGACCTCGCGGCGCGCCCGTGTCAGCATTGCCGGGTCCAGATCCACGGCGTACACCCGACCACGGACCAAACGGGCGAGGGCGGCGGTGAAGTAGCCGTCGCCGCAGCAGAGGTCGGCGACCGTCAGGCCCGCGCGGAGGCCGAGACGCCGCAGCACGCCTTCCGGATCGGGCCAGAGCGCCTGCCACCAGTCGCGGTCAGGCATGGCGGTTGCCGGGAAGAGACGGTCGTCAGTCATGAGGCAAGACTAGGCGCCGGAAGCGGTCTCGCCAAACGGGAAGGGCCGGCGCCGCGGGTGCGTGCCGGCCCTCGATCTGTCTGCGCGAGGCGCTCGTCTAGAACAGCACGTCCAGCGGCAGGTGATAGTAGAGGTTCAGCACCTCGGTGCCGGGGTTGTCGTCGTCCAGATTGGCGTTGGAGATGTGGCTGAAGGCCAGCGAAAGCCGCGACTGGTTCTCGAACTGGTAGCCCAATTCCACCTGGCTGCGGAACTCGACCACGTGGCCCAGGTCCTTGCCGCCGCCCTCGGCCCAGAGGCCGGGCGCGAAACTGCCGGTCAGCACGACGGAGTCGAAGAAGGTGATGTCCATCAGCACACCGATGCCGCCCCAGACGCTGCCGTCGGTGGTAACCTCGACGCCGCCCCAGGGCTTCAACCAGAGAAAATCCTCGCCGTGGCGGTATTCCAGGCGGAAGTCGACGGCTTCGTCGTCGGAAAGATTGAAGTCGTACCAGCCGACGCCGCCGCTGATCACCGCGGGCGTCTCGTTGAGGGCGATCTGTGCCGCCGCGCGTTCGCTGGTGGTCAAAAGAACGGCGCAAAGCAGCGCACTCAAGAGCGCCAAGCGTTTCATCACTGTGGATTCCCCCGAACCGGAAAATGATCTAAATCGGCGTGATTCTTGCCGAAAATGAGCCCGAGGGCAAGGTCCACGTCCGCGGCGGCGACAACCTACGCGGGACGCCCCGGGATCGGCAGGGCTGCGGGGGCAAGATCCTCTCGGCTGCTAATACAGATTCTTCAGCACCTCGCC
Source organism: Pelagibius sp. CAU 1746 (assembly GCF_039839785.1). Taxonomy (NCBI): domain Bacteria; kingdom Pseudomonadati; phylum Pseudomonadota; class Alphaproteobacteria; order Rhodospirillales; family Rhodovibrionaceae; genus Pelagibius; species Pelagibius sp. CAU 1746. The sequence continues at coordinate 605,550 of NZ_JBDOQT010000002.1, read as the reverse complement.
GTAGGCGTCCCGGATCTTGTGGCGGCGAATCTTCATGGTCGGCGTCATCATGCCGTTTTCCACCGAGAACGGCTCCGAGAGCACCGCGAATCGGCGGACCTTCTCCAGGGAGGAGAGAGAGCCGTTCACCCGGTCCACCACTTCCGACAGGGCCGCGCGGAATGCCGGGTCCTCTCCCAAGGCGCCGGGATCGCGCTGCTTGCCGTTGCTGCGGCACCACTGTGCCGCGAATTCCTCGTCCGGCACCAGCAGCGCCACCAGATGCGGGTGCTTGTCGCCGAAGACCATGGCCTGCTGGATTTCCCGCTGCAGGGTAAGGAAGCCCTCGACCCGCGCCGGAGAGACGTTGTCGCCGCCGGAAAAGACGATGATGTCCTTCTTGCGGTCGGTGATCTTCAGGTAGCCGTCCTCGTCGAACTCGCCGATATCGCCGGTGTGCAGCCAGCCGTTCTGCAATGCCCGCTCCGTGGCGTCGTCGTCGCGCCAATAGCCGGTCATCACCAGTTCGCCGCGCACCAGTATCTCGCCGTCCTCGGCGATCTTCACCTCGACGCCCTCGAAGGGCGGGCCGACGGTCTCCAGTTTCACCTTCCAAGGCGGGTTGACGGAAACGACCGGCGCCGTCTCGGTCTGGCCGTAGCCTTGCAGGATCGGCAGGCCGAGGGCGGTGAAGAAGAGGCCGATGTCGTAGTTGAGCGCGGCGCCCCCTGAGACGATGGCCTTGATGCGCCCGCCGAAGCGCTTGCGGATCTTGCCGCGCACCAGGCGCTCCAGCGCCGCGTCCTGCAGCCGTTCCCACAAGGACAGGCTCTTGGGGTCGTCGTAGCGCTTCTGGCCGAGCGCCACTGCCTTCTCGAAGAGCTTCCTTTTCAGGCCGCCTTCCTTCTCCATGCCGCGCCGGATGCGCAGGTGCATGGTTTCGTAGAGCCGGGGCACGGCCGTCATGATGGTGGGACGGGCTTCGCCCAGGTTGCGCAGCAGGTGATCGACCCCCTCGGCGTAGTAGATTTCCGCGCCTATGGTGATGGGGAAGAACTGTCCGGCGGTGTGTTCGTAGGCGTGCGACAGCGGCAGGAAGGAGAGGAAGACCTCCCGGCCCAGGCCCAGGCGCTCCAGTACCTTGTAGGCCCCCATGCAATTGCAGAGGATGGCGCCGTGGCTGAGCATCACGCCGCGCGGCACGCCGCCGGTGCCGGAGGTGTAGATGATGCAGGCGGTGTCGCCGCGCTCGGCGCGTGCGGCCACCGTGGCCACGTCGTCGGGCAGTTCGCGTCCCCGGTCCAGCACTTCGTTCCAGACATGCAGCGGCACGGCGCCGGCCTGGGCGCGGCGCAGGTCTTCCATGCCGACCACCCACTTGCAGCCCGGCGCGTCCAGCACTGCCGGCAACAGGCGATCGGCCAGGGCGCGGGTCGAGACGATGGCGCCCACGGCGCCGCTGTCGGTCAGCACGTGGCGGTGGTCGCTGGCCAGGGAGGTGGTGTAGGCCGGGACCGTGATCGCGCCGGCAGCCATGATGGCCAGGTCGGCGATCAGCCATTCCGGGCGGTTCTCGGCCACCAGGACCACCCGGTCGCCGGGCTGCAGGCCCAGCGCGCGCAGGCCGCGCGAAAGGGCGCTGACCTGCTCGGCGATCTCGGTCCAGCTCTGCGGGCGGAAGCGGCCGTCTTCCTTGTGCCAGACGAAGGCGGCGTCGCGCCGCTTCGCTGCCTGGTCGAAAAACGCCGCGGTCAGCGAACGGCAAGCCTCGAAATCCATGTTTCCTCCCTCTGTGGCTCCGCCGGGTTGTCGTCTCTTTTCCGGAACCGTCGCTTGCCGCGGCTCTCTGTCGCGGGGGATTGCCCCGGCGGGCACGGCTTTGCTCTTGGCGATCCTGTATTTGCGGCCTATATCGCAGGGGGTCAAGACGATCTGGCCGACATCTTAACCAATTCGTGCGATACCTGGGGCGGCGGACCGTCCCGTCAGCCGATTTTTCGCCAGCAGCTCTGGCCGCGGCTTTGGCAGAAGCTTTGGCAGCAGCTTTGGCAGAAGCTTTGGCAGAAGCTTTGAAGGTGTGTTCTTGAATCCGAAACCTGTGACCGACGAAAACCTCGGTGAGCTGCCCGCCTGGAACTTGGCGGATCTCTATTCCGGCCTCGATTCGCCTGCGCTGCAGAGCGACCTGGAGGACGCCGCCGCGCGGTCCACGGCGTTCCAGTCACGGTTTGCCGGCAGGCTGGCCGGGTTGGATGGGGCGGCGCTGGGCGCGGCCATCGCCGACTACGAGGCGATCCAGGAGACCCTGGGCCGGGTCATGAGTTTCGCGCAGCTGGTCTACTCCGGCGATATGAGCGACCCCAAGATCGGCCGCTTCTTCCAGTCGATGCAGGAGCGGTGCACGGCAATCTCCACCGACCTGGTGTTCTTCACGCTGGAGCTGAACCGCATCGACGAGGCGGAGTTGAAGGAGAAGTTGAAGGCGCCGGCGCTGGCCCGCTATGCGCCCTGGCTGCGCGACCTGCGCGCCATGCGCCCGCATCAGCTTTCCGACGAGATGGAGCGCCTGCTGCACGAGAAGTACGTGGCCGGGCGCGCCGCCTGGACACGTCTCTTCGACGAGACCATGGCCGCTCTGCGCTTTCCTTTCCAGGGCCAGGAACTCACCTCCGCCGAGATCCTTAACCGCCTGACCGACCGTGATCCGGCGGCGCGGCGCGAGGCGGCCAAGTCCCTCGGCAAGGTGCTGGGCGACAACGCCCGCGTCTTCGCGCTGATCACCAACACCCTGGCCAAGGACAAGGAGATCGAGGACAAGTGGCGTGATTTCCCGCGACCGGTCTCTTCGCGCAATCTCGCCAACTTCGTCGAGGATGAGGTGGTCGACGCCCTCGTCGGCTCGGTCCATCAGGCCTATCCGCGTCTCTCGCATCGTTACTACGCACTGAAGGCCAAGTGGTTCGGCGGCGACACGCTGTCCTACTGGGACCGCAACGCACCCCTGCCCGAAGACGACGACCGGATCATACCCTGGCAGGATGCGCGACGCCTGGTGCTGGACGCCTATCACGATTTCTCGCCGGCTCTCGCGGCCATCGGCAAGCAGTTCTTCGAGAAGCGGTGGATCGACGCCCCGGTGCGCCCCGGCAAGGCGCCGGGCGCCTTCGCCCATCCCACCGTGCCTTCGGCGCATCCTTATCTGCTGCTGAACTACCAGGGGCGTGCCCGCGACGTCATGACCCTGGCCCACGAGCTGGGCCACGGCGTGCATCAGGTGCTGGCCGGTCCGCAGGGCCATCTGATGGCCGACACGCCGCTGACCCTGGCGGAAACCGCGTCGGTCTTCGGCGAAATGCTGACCTTCCAGACCATGTTGAAGGCGGAGTCCGAGCCCAGGCTGCGCAAGGTCATGCTGGCCTCCAAGGTGGAGGACATGCTGAACACCGTGGTGCGGCAGATCGCCATGCACGAGTTCGAAACGCGGGTGCACGACGAGCGCCGCTCCGGCGAGCTGCTGCCCGACCGCCTGGGCGAGATCTGGCTGGAGACCCAGCGGCAGAGCCTCGGCCCCGCCATCGCCTTCGACGGCGACTACCGCAACTACTGGGCCTACATCCCGCACTTCATCCACGTGCCCTTCTACGTCTATGCCTACGCCTTCGGCGACTGCCTCGTGAATTCGCTCTATGCGGTCTACGAGGGGGCCGAAGCGGGCTTCGCGGAGAAGTACCTGGATATGCTGCGCGCCGGGGGCAGCAAGCGCCACAAGGAACTGCTGGCCCCCTTCGGGCTCGACGCCTCGGACCCGGCCTTTTGGGCGCGCGGACTCCAGCTCGTCGAGCGTTTCATCGGCGAGCTGGAAGAGATGGACTAGGCCTTCTTCAGGACTCTCCGTCCGGCTCCGGCCTGTCCGGCCGCCACTCCAGCAGCTCGCCGGGCTGGCAGTCCAGCGCCTGGCAGATCCGCTCCAGCGTCTCGAAACGCACGCCTTTCACCTTGCCCGATTTCAGCAGCGAGACGTTCTGCTCGGTTATGCCGATTGCCTGGGCGAGAGCTTTCGAGCGCATCTTCCGCTTCGACAGCATGAGGTCGAGATTGACGACGATGGCCATTGGGGGTCGCCTAGACGATCTGCCGGTTGTCGTCGGCGATCCGCGTGGCCTCGGCCATGACCCAGCCGATCACGATCAACATGCAGCCGGCGATGCCGACCAGCAGATGGGTCTGGTTGAGGGTGATCGAGAGCTGGCGCTGGCCGGCGGGATTGTCCATCGTGAAGATCAGCGACAGCGCTGCCGTGATCGCAATCTGCGCGACCGGCAGCAAAGCCAGGGCCATCCCCATGCGTTTCAGGCGGTGGCCGGCGGCATCGGTGAAGACGGCACCCTTGCTGTAGCCGAAGAACAGCCGCGCGGCATTCCACAGGCCCCAGAGGGAGAGTCCCGCGGGGATGGCGCCGACCAGCAGTCCCGCCGTGACGGTCAGGTTCGTCAGTGCGTAGGCGGTGTCCGGCGTGAGGATCTCGGTCTCGACCATGGCCCGCAGGCTTTCCCGGTCGATCCAAAGGTTGAGGTAGGCCCCTGCGATACCCGCCATCATGATCGCGGTGATGCCGACCATCAGGAAACAGATTCGCTCGACAGCAGCTTGTCGCATAGCTTTCATGTGCCTCAAACATTCATGTTTCATCATATAAAAATATCGTAATACAATAATTTCTTCCTGTAAAACACGAATTCATGTCGAGGCATTTTGCGTCATGGCGCACCAAGGCGAATGAGAGCCGGACTGGTGCGGCGAAGTGATCTGGCGCAAGGCTTTTGCCGTACCTATGTAGTCTATTGACGCTACCATTCGGCAGTTGTGGTGCTACCAGCAGCGCGGAGATTTCGTTGGCGACGAAGCAAAGAGCCTTGAAGCTCGCTGCCGAGGGCGGCAAGCCCCTGCCGCGGCCCTGTGCGCCCGCGGCGCCGACCGAGGCGCCGGATCCTGCGCGCCTGCCCGACGTGGCCGGGCATCGGACCGGCATCGAAGTGGCGCCCAGCCCGCCGCCGCTGCCCGGCGTTCTGGGCGGCGATGCCCTGGACCGCATGCTGCACGCCGGCCTCGCGCGGGTGACGGCGGGCATCTCGCCGGCAGCCCTGGGCCTGGCCTATACCGACTGGTGGATGCACCTGGCCGGAGCGCCCGGCAAGCAGGCGCAACTGATGCAGGAAGCCTGGTCCGAGATGGTCAGGCTGTCCCTGAGTGCGGCACGCTCGGCCGCCGGCGAGGTTTGCGAACCCTGCATCCAACCGGAGCACCGCGACAAGCGCTTCCAGGACGAAGCCTGGTGCCGGCCCCCCTTCGACATGATCACCCAGGGCTTCCTGCTGACCCAGAAGTGGTGGCAGCAGGCCACAACAGGCGTACGCGGCGTCTCCACTCATCACGAGGCGGTGGTGTCCTTCGCCACGCGCCAATTGCTGGACGTCTTCTCGCCCTCCAACTACGTGATGACCAATCCGCTGCTGCTGCGCGAGACCCTGGAGCAGGGCGGCGCCAACCTCTATCAGGGTTGGCTGAACGCTC